>JBMYXX010000005.1:0-29136 GCA_049608805.1 Flavobacteriales bacterium
ATGAACATGTCGAAGGAGAAGAGTCACCAGCAGCATTCTATTAAACTGATAGAAGCAAAAAAGCGGGATTCCAATTAATCGGAATCCCGCTTTTAGTATGAAGTAGTGTAATCTTACTTAGTAATCATCACTCTAAATGCAGTTGAAGACTTGTCTTCAAAAGTTAGGTTGAAAGTGTGCACGCCTGAAGATAGGCTTGTGCAATCTAGGCTCAATTTGCCACTGTTGTTTTGGCAAGACTCATGGCTCATTACCAATTTTCCTTTTACATCAAAAACCTCAAGAGAAATATCTCCGCTAATTGAAGTTCCTAAAGGAATGTTGATTCTATCAACTGTTGGATTTGGGAATGGAGTGATGTCAAGCTTTTCTAAATCTTCAGCAATTCCGAAAGGAGAACCAAGATTTACGATTAAAGCTGGAATGTTATCAGTTCCGAAACCACCAGCAAACCAAGTGTTTCCATCAATGTCGTTTAATGGGAAGAAAGCATCGTCTGGGTAAGAGTCGTAAGTAACGTTGTAGTCAAGACTAGCATCTACAGTTAAGAAAATGTCATCTGTAAATACGGTAGCACATGCTAGGTATTTCTGGTCGTTCAGAATTTCAACTGGCTCAGAAAAGGTGTGAGATACAAACTCTCCTTGTGCGTCAGAATCGTAATCGTAAAACTCATTGTCAGTCAACTCGTTCAAGTCTGTAAATGTCAAATCAGCAATTGGATCATTCCACTCATAAACAGATAACTGAATTGCTTCTCCGGTTAGGTCAACATCGTTAGAAATGGTAGCGAAAGTCATTCCCACAACAGACTTCGCTTCAGCGTTTTCTGATTGTAGTACAACGCACCATTCGTACTCTGTTCCATCTGCTGGTCTAACGCCATTTCCGCCAACTGGTCCATCAACAGGGTCAACAAAACTTTTAGAATAAATTCCTTCTTCGTTTATCCAAAATGTAGTGCTTGATTCGTTATCGTCTGGAAACTCATCAGAAACATCTGATACAATTGAATAATTAATGGTGTATAAACCAGCCTCGTAACCATCTTGAGAGAAGGTTAAAAGTGAGAAGAATAAGCTGTCTCCTACAGGGATGTTGGCACCGTCTGAGGTTTCATCATAAATCTGATTTCCATCTCTGTCAATTGTTGCGCTAACAATTACGTTAACCGCTTCTGCAGAACCGTAGTTGTGTACCCACATCCCAACTGGTACGTTAAAATCTGTGCTGGTAGCAGCAAACTCAACAGGAATAGATTGGCTTTTTGCCATTCCGATGTGCGCTTTGTAAGCACCAACGTTTGAAGCATAAAGTCCAGTGTTGTTTCCAAGGAAAACTTCCACACTACCGTCCATAATAGAATCTCTTAAAAGAGCTCCATCTGTATCTCCAATCATGGTAACAGGAATTACAACGTCTTCAGCAAAATCTCCAGCGCCCATTCCAACAGGTCCTCCAGGAACGTTATTAATGATGATAAGGCCAACAGCACCTCCATCTTGTACATTCTTTGCCTTAAGAGAAAAGTTACAAGTTCCTCTATAAAGAACAGCAATCTTTCCATCAATATCTACCATGTTAACTACATCTCCGCAAGCTGCAGAATCGCCACCTGCACCGTTAACTGGGTCAACAAAAGTGCCATCGTCATAAGCAAAAGCAGCTTCTGCCGTAATTGCAATTGTGTCCATGTCTGCTCCCCAAGCTCCAGTACCTTCGCTAGAATAGGTGAAGTCGTAATTGCCAGCCAAGTTTGCTGGTTCTTGTACAAGAAGTACAATTTGAGCCGATGCCGATAGACCGAAAATGGTCAAAAGCGAGCCCAATAAAATTGATCGTAAAGTGTTATTCATTTTGTGTTCATTTGGTTTGTTGCTCGCGAAGATAATTTCTGAACGCGTCAATTCATAATCAAAAAAAGCCGACTCATTTTGAGCCGGCTTTCCTGATTAAATATGTTGCGAATATTACTTCGTGATAACTACTCTAAAAGAAGTTTCAGAGTTGTCTTCAAACTTTAGGTTGAAAGTGTGAAGTCCGCTAGAAAGTTCTGGTACATCTACTTGCAAAGAACTGCTGCTCTTAACACATAACTCTTCAGACTTAACCAATTGACCTTCTACGTTGTAAACGGTAAGAAGAACGGTTCCGTTTAAAGAAGAACCAAACGGAATGTTTACTCTGTCCACAGTTGGGTTCGGGAAAGGAACGATGTCTAACGCCTCAATGTCGTCAGCAATTCCTCCGTTAGCAGCTAAGTTTACAATGATAGCTGGCGTGTTGTCTGAGCCAAATCCTGCTGCAAACCATGTTCCGCCATCAATATCATTTAATGGGAAGAATACTTGGTCTGGATAAGAATCGTAGGTAGTGTTGTAATCTAGGTCGGCATCTACTCCTAAGAACATATCGTCAATAAAAATGGTTGCACAAGCTAGGTAAGGCTGGCCGTTTACAAGTTCAACATCTTGCTCAAAATTGTGGGTTACAAACTCACCTTGCGCATCTGTTTCGTAATCGTAAAACTCGTTATCTGTAGCTTCAACAAGATCAGTGAATGTAAGGTCAGCAATTGGGTCGTTCCATTCGTAAACTGCAAGCTGAACGGCTTGTCCGGTAAGGTCAATGTCGTTAGTAAGTGTACTGAAGGTTATTCCAGTAATCCACAATGGCTCAACGTTATCAGAAATTAATGGAACACACCATTCGTACTCCGTTCCTTCGGCTGGGCGGATTCCGCTACCACCTTGTGGTCCGTCAATTGGGTCAATTTTACTTTTCGAATAAAGACCTTCAGAGTTAACCCAGAAGCTAGTTGTAAGCACGTTATCTACAGGAAGTTCGTCTGTTACGTTAGTAGAAAGCGTGTAGGTAATAGTGTAAAGCCCAACTTCATAAGTTGCTTGTGTAAACAATGGAAGAGAAAAGAATAAGCTGTCTTCTGGAGCAATATCGGCTACAGTTCCAACTTCGTTGTAAAGTTCGTTTCCGTCTCTATCAATAACAGCAGTTACAACTGCATCGTAAGCAGTGTCTGAACCAAAGTTGAACATCCAAGCTCCAACCGGAACATCAAATTCTGCTGGGTTTGCCATAGCCTCTGGAAGCGATTGGCTGCTTGCCATTCCGATGTGTGCTTTGTAAGCACCAACGTTATTAGCAAAAACACCATTTGGGTTTCCGATAAAAAGCTCTGTTGTTCCGTCCATAATAGAATCTCTCAAAGCAGCGCCATCAGCATCGCTAATAAAGATTACCGGAATATCAACGTTAGGAGCATCATCTCCGCCAAGCATGTTAATCAAGTTTCCTGGCTCGTTATTGATAATAACGCAAGCTACAGCGCCAGCTTCTTGAGCATTGAATGCTTTTAGTGAGAAATCACAAATTCCACGATAGATGAAAGCAATTTTGCCATCAACATCTGCCATGTTAACTATGTTTCCGCAAGAAGCAGAATCACCAGCTGCATCGCCAGCTTCAACGTAAGTACCGTCATCATAAGCAAAAGCACCTGGGGCGGTAACTGCTGTAGTGTCTAGGTCTGCACCCCAACCATCAGCAGTAAACGAATCTGTAAACGTGTAGCTACCAGCTAAGTTAGCAGGTTCTTGAACCAAGAATAAGGTTTGGGCAAAACTGCTCATACCAATTAACGACAACGCAATTGTAGCCGTTGTTAAGAGTAAATTTTTCATCATGTATTAGGTTTGTTTTTTAAGGGTCGTGAAGATAAACACCTGTATCGGGTTTTCATAACCCATTGGAGTTCAAGTGCCCTGTTGGCAATTGCACGACAAAAAAGCAGCTACTTAAAAGTCTTCTGGGCCAACTTTTTGAAGCGTATCAACCAAGTATCCGCTTTCGCATTTAAGGGTTCTGGCTGGGTGTTTTTCAAAGAAAGAATAGTTGTGCGTGGCAAGTAGTACGCTCGTTCCTTTTTTGGTGATGTCAATCATCAATTGCAAAATGCCTTCCGATGTTTCTGGGTCGAGGTTTCCGGTAGGCTCATCTGCAAGAATTACTTCTGGTTCGTTAATCAGAGCTCTTGCAATGGAAACACGCTGCTGCTCTCCGCCAGAAAGCTGATGTGACATTTTGAACTTGGATTCTGTTGAAATGTCAACCATTTTTAAAACCTCATCAACACGTGCGTCCATTTTGGCTTTGTCTTTCCAGCCAGTGGCTTCCATCACAAATTTCAGGTTCTTCTCAACGGTTCTGTCTGTTAGCAATTGAAAATCTTGAAAGACAATTCCCAACTTTCTTCTCAAAAATGGAATCTCTTTGAGGTCAATCTTCGAAAGTGCATGTCCAGCAACATAACCTTCCCCTTCCCGAAGAGGGAGGTCAGCGTAAAGTGTTTTTAGTAAACTACTTTTTCCCGTTCCTGTTCTTCCAATCAGGTAGATAAACTCTCCTTTGTCAACAGCAAAAGAAACTTTATTAAGTATGATGTTTTCTCTAACGTAGATTGTAACGTCCGAAAGCTGAATAATATGATCTTGGTTTTCCATTCTCCTTAGGCCAAAGTTAGTATTCTGCAATAGCCAAAAACTCACAAAACAGCCACTTTTCTCTTAACACGCTCGCGTTAATAAGTATTGGTTGTGGTGATTTTGTTGGACAACCAACAAGATAATTTAGCACGGATGAGTAAGTCTAATCGGCCGATAAAATTGTGGGTGTCTATGGCGATGGCTGGGCTAATTGTTTTGGGCTCAACGCAGCACGGATTTGCGCAACGAGTTTCCGAAGATGTAGATCCAATTAGAGAATATTCTGTAGCTCTAGAACTTTACCAAAAGCAGAAGTACGGACAAGCTCAAGAGCGATTTGATAAAGCGCTGTCTCACACAAGAACGCTTCCGAGCATTCAGCAAGAAAACGCTTATTACTACCAAGCATCTTCGGCTTTAGAGCTTTTTAATAAGGACGGTGAGTATTTGATGAAAGCCTTTATCGAGGACTATTCTGAGCATCCGTATATCAATATGGCGCACTACAAATTGGCCAAGTTTTACTTCACTAAAAAGCGATACCGTTCGGTTTTAGACCAATTAGAGTTAGTTGATGAACTCGATTTAGATTCCAAGTATCTCGAAGAGTTTTACTTCAAAAAAGGATATTCTCATTTTCAGCAAGAAGAGTACGATTTGTCTAAAGCCGCGCTGGCTCATGTGTTAGAAGGCGGAAAGAAGTATCGTTCTCCTGCTCAATATTATAGCTCGTACATTCTTTATCGAGAAGGGAAAAATGAAGCTGCGTTGGTTGGTTTTAAAGAACTGGAATCCGATAAGCTTTTTGGGAAAGTTGCTCCGTTTTACATTTTGCAGATTTATTACCGACAAGGCAGAAATGAAGAGGTTCTTACTTACGGAAAAGACCTTTTGGAGAAAGATTTTTCTGAAAGCAAGCGCGGTGAAATTCATAGAATTCTCGGAGAAGCGCATTTCAATTTAGGTCAATATTCTGAGGCCATTCCTGATATGGAGATTGCAATTTCTGAGTTGGGCGGAAACAGAGAGGATCGATACAAATTGGCGTATGCCTCTTATCGCGGAGCGGATTATGAAAAGGCGCTACAATACTTCCAGCAAGTAACCGCGGAGGAAGATGATGTTACGCAATTGGCGCATTATCACATGGGCGATTGCTATCTGAAATTGGACAGAAAAATGGAAGCACGCGGTGCATTCAGAAATGCTTCCAAGTACGCTTTTGATAAGGAAATTCAGGAAGATGCCCTCTTCAATTTTGCAAAAGCCGCGTACGAACTTTCTTACGACCCTTACAATGAAGCGGTGCAAGCTTTTGAAGAATACATCGATAAAAACCCGGATAGCGAGCGAGTTGATGAAGCTTACGAGTTTTTGCTGAAGGTGTATTTGAAAACCCGCAATTATGAAGCGGCCATCAAGTCAATTGAGAAAATCAAGAATCAAACGCCAGAGCAAAAAGCCATTCACCAACGGGTTGCGTACCTACGAGGAACAGAGCTTTTTCATGATTTGCGCTTCAAAAGAGCTGTACACTTCTTAAAGCGTTCCGATAAATATCCTGTTAACCCAAACATAACAGCGCAAGCAATTTATTGGCAAGCCGAGGCTTATTCTCGAATGAAAAAGTGGAAAACTGCAGAAGCGCATTACACACTTTTTATGGAAGCACCAGCTTCGATTCAGTTGTCGGAATTTGGACAAGCGCATTATGGTTTGGCGTATGTTTATTTTGAGAACGAGCAGTTTGATAAAGCAATTAGCTGGTTCAGGAAGTTTGTGGATTATGAGAAGCAAGATTCACTACGCGTAAATGATGGCTTCTTACGAATTGCCGATGCATTTTACTTGCAAAAAGACAATAAAAGAGCCATCGAGTTTTACGATAAGGCCATCAAATACAACAAGTTTGATACGGATTACGCCATTTTTCAAATTGCAGTTTGCTATGGTTTAGATGGTCAAAGTGCGTCTAAAGTTGAGACGCTGAAAGCAATGCTTAGCAACTACCCAGAAACGGATTTTGCGGCTGATGCTAAGTATGAAATTGCCGAAACATACTTCTTCCAAGACAAGGCGCAGAAAGCAATAGAATACTTTGATTTGGTTATCTCGGAACATCCAAATTCTAGTTATGTGAGAAAGGCCAAGTTGAACAAAGGGCTGTTGTTCTACAACCAAAGTTCAGACGACAATGCGCTTCCACTTTTTGAAGATGTAGCGGAAAACTATCCAGCAACGGAAGAGGCGAAAGAAGCTCTGATGAAAATTCAGAAAATCTATGTTGAGAAAGGCGATGTGCCTGGATTTGAGAAGTATGTCGTGGATAATGACTTCCCAGACATCACCACGGGAGCCTTGGATACATCGTATTATGAAAGTGCCGAATTCATGTTCTTACGAGGAAACTTAGAAGGAGCTTTGGCGGAATTTCAAGTGTATTTAGACAAATTCCCGAATGGATATTTCAAGCTGAACGCAAACTTTTATCGTGCAGAAACAGCGGTTCAGTTAAAGAATTACGACCAGGCAATTGTTGGGTACGATAAAGTGCTCAATTTCAAGAAAAACGTGTTTACTGAGCGTGCGCTGATGTCTGCTTCGCAGATTTATTTCTTCCAAGCAAATTACAATGATGCCCTACTGAGATTTACCATGCTGGAGGAAGTTGCAGAGAGTGCAGAAAACCTAATGGAAGCGAGAGTAGGATTGATGCGTTGCAATTATTTGCTCAACAATTTTGAAGCCGCACACAATTATTCTGAGAAGCTAAGAAGGTCTGATAAAGTGCCCGAAGAAATTATCAGCGAAGCGGGATTGACTTCTGCAAAATGTGCTCTTGCACAAAACAATATTAGAATGGCTGAGGAAAGGTTCAAGCAAACATTGCTAGAATCCAATAACAAGGTTGGGGCAGAGGCGCTGTATAATTTGGCGTTCATTAATTACGGAAGAGATTCACTCGAAACAGCCCAGCGTTTAATCTTTGAGATGGTGAATGTGTTCCCGAATTACGGAGAATGGATTTCAAAATCGTTCTTGCTGTTGGCAGATACCTACACGAAACAAGGCGATGTTTTTCAGGCCAAGCTGACGCTTCAAAACCTCATAGATAATTATGATGGTGAGTTACAAGTTGAAGCTCAGCGCAAGCTAGATAAGTTGACCAACGCTCAGCCAAAGCTAGAAGAGCGGAAAGACGGTGAAAACTGGAATATTGAGTTTGAACAGGAGAAAGAGGTAAGAGACGACCTTTTTGAAATTGACGAGGAAGATGAGTACGAATTAATCTTGGAGGAAGAATGAAATATCTGATTTCATACATATTAGTTGGTGCTTTTTTTCTTGGATTTTCCGCATCGGTGTTGGCACAAGACGAACTTCCTGACAGTCTAAAGTTCACCATTCGTAAGGATTATCGGCCAGTAGCAAGAGATGCGAAGAAAATACTCTCTAGACCAGAGGTAAAGCACGATACGACCGAATTGCCAAAGATTGAATATTCGGTAATCCCGAAGGTGAAAGAAGTAAGCTACGAGGCCGAACCCTTAAAGGCGGCCAAGCTCTCTAACGAACCATTGGCTAAACTCTATAATGGCTTTGCCAAAGTTGGGTTTGGTAACTACACTATGCCGTTTTTGGAAGCTAGTTTTAGTAGCCTGAGAAGTAAGAAATACCAAGCTGGCTTTTTTGCTCGCTACCATGCTTCGTTTGCAAAACTGGATAAGGTTAGAGACTTCGGTTTTACAGATGCTGGCATTCGTGGTTTTGGAAAGTATTTCCTTAAAAACCATGTATTGTCTGGTGGTTTGGAGTATGATGTAGATGAGAATTACTACTACGGCTGGGATAGAGATGATGTGAATTTTTATAACGCAACTGCGGTTTCTGACGATAGTTTGCATCAAGTCTTCCATCACGTAGGATTTAATCTTGATTTGAATGCTTTACAAGGCAAGAAAATTAGGATGCATAATGAGTCTGGTCTGGCCTATTCTTATACCAGAGGAAACTTTGGTGGACAAGAGCATTACGCCAAGCTGTATGGCGGAATAGCCTTCAAGATTAAGAAGGAAAAAATGCTCATCCGAACACAGTTCGACTATTACAATCTTGAGCAAACAAGCCTGAAAACCAACAATCTTATTTGGTCATTTCAACCGGAATTTAGAGCAAGACGGGACCGTTGGGCAATTGATTTAGGAGTTGATTTTTCGTTGGATGTAAACGATTCTACCACCAAGGTTTTACTGTTCCCAATTCTTGATTTCCACTATTTCATTGTCAAAAAGATGTTGCGCTTCTATGTTGGTGCAACGGGTGGCGTAACCAGAAATGGATTGCGTTCTGTTTCGCAAATCAACCCATACTTTGAAACGGGCCAAGAGTTAAGTAATAGTTGGGAAAGACTCAATGTTTATGGTGGTTTTAAGGGAAGCATTACCAAGAGTATTGGTTTTGATGTTTCGGTTGCCGAAATCATTACGGGTCAGCAACAGTTTTTTGTAAATGACACGTCTAATGGCTTGGGCAATAAGTTCTTAGCTGAGTATCATGATGTAAGAGTAACGGACATTAAAGGAGCGTTGAGCTATCAGCTTAAAAATAAATTGGCTTTAAGTGTAGAGGCGCAATACCGCTTTTTTGTAATGCCAACCGACAGCATAAAACCATGGCACGAAGCACCTTTTAGGCTCACTTTTGCTGGTAATTATAACCTCAAGGATAAGCTCATCTTTAAAGCATCCATTAGTGCTTATGGACCGAGAGTTGCAAGAGGGTTCTCGACCGATTCTTTAGGCGTAGTTTCTATGACACCAGTAACGCTTAAAGGCTACGCAGATGCCAATATTGGAGTTGAGTATCGTTACAGAAAATGGCTAGGCGCATTTGTCGATTTTAGAAACATAGCGGCCCTCCGTTACGACATCTGGAAACAGTATCCATCGCAACGATTTAGCTTCATTGCAGGGCTTCATTTTAGCTTCTGACGCACTCTTGTGTAAAACCCTCCGATTTTTGTTAATAAGTACCCTTGTTTCAAGTTCAAATTAGGGGCTTTCAGGGGGCAATTCCGTATCTTTGATTGTTGACTTTTAAGTACAAAATTTAAGACGGATAAAGTGGAAGAAAAAGATAAACCAAAAAAGGCGTACTCAGCGGATAGTATCCAGGCCCTCGAAGGGATGGAACACGTTCGTATGCGCCCATCCATGTACATTGGAGATGTTGGGGTTAGAGGACTTCACCATTTGGTGTATGAGGTTGTCGATAACTCAATTGATGAGGCGCTTGCTGGGCATTGCGACCGGATTGATGTAGTAATTACAGAATCAAACGGAGTTCGGGTTCGAGATAACGGACGTGGTATTCCTGTTGATATTCATAAAAAGGAAGGTGTTTCTGCACTAGAGGTTGTAATGACCAAGATTGGTGCTGGTGGTAAATTCGATAAGGATTCTTACAAAGTTTCTGGTGGATTACACGGGGTTGGTGTTTCATGTGTGAATGCGCTTTCCTCTAGCCTTAGAGCTACTGTTTACCGTGAAGGTGTTGAGTGGCAGCAAGAGTATGCTCGAGGAAAGTCTCAGTATCCGGTTAAAGAAGTTGGTAAGACTGAGCTTCGCGGAACTGAGGTAGAGTACCAGCCAGACCCAGAAATCTTTGATACGCTAGTATATAACTATGAAACGCTGGCTACTCGTATGCGAGAGTTGGCGTATTTGAACAAAGGAATTACTGTTACACTTACAGATTTACGTGAAACGGATGAAGATGGAAACAATCCATCAGAAACGTTCCACTCTAAAGAAGGTCTGAAGGAGTTTGTTGTTTTCCTTGATGGAAACCGAGAGCGCTTAATCAATGAGGTAATTAGCATTGAAGGCGAGAAAAACGGAATTCCTGTTGAGGTTGCGATGGTGTACAACACATCTTACTCAGAGAACATTCATGCATACGTAAACAACATTAATACGCATGAGGGTGGTACACACCTTTCTGGTTTTAGAAGAGGCCTTACAAATACGCTTAAGAAGTATGCAGAGGCATCTGGTATGCTTGATAAGTTGAAGTTTGAGATTTCTGGAGATGATTTCCGTGAAGGACTTACGGCAATTGTATCGGTTAAAGTTTCTGAACCTCAATTTGAAGGTCAGACTAAAACCAAATTAGGTAACAGAGAAGTAACTGCTCCGGTTAGTCAGGCGGTAAGCGAAATGCTTGAGAATTATTTGGAGGAAAATCCGAATGATGCTAAAACGATTGTTCAGAAGGTAATTCTTGCTGCAACAGCTAGACATGCAGCTAGAAAGGCGCGTGAAATGGTTCAGCGTAAGAACGTTATGACGGGAACTGGTCTTCCTGGAAAGCTTTCTGATTGCTCTGATAAAGACCCGGAAAACTGTGAGTTGTTTCTAGTCGAGGGAGATTCGGCAGGTGGAACTGCAAAGCAAGGACGTGATAGAATGTTCCAAGCAATTCTTCCACTTCGTGGTAAGATTCTTAACGTTGAGAAAGCCATGCAGCATAAGGCTTTCGAAAACGAAGAGATTAAGAATATGTACACTGCACTTGGAGTTTCCATCGGAACGGAAGAGGATGAGCGTGCGTTGAACCTTGAAAAGCTTCGCTACCATAAGGTGATTATTATGTGTGATGCGGATGTCGATGGTAGCCACATTGCTACCCTAATCTTGACATTCTTTTTTCGCTACATGCGAGAGTTGGTTGAGTCTGGTTACTTATACATTGCCGCTCCGCCACTTTATTTGGTTAAGAAAGGAGCCAAGTCTGAGTATTGCTGGAATGACGACCAACGAGATTCTGCTGTCATTAAATTGAAGGGAGAAGGAAAAGAAAGCTCAGTTGGTATTCAGCGTTACAAAGGTCTTGGAGAGATGAATGCAGAGCAACTTTGGGAGACTACCATGGATCCAACTTTCAGAACACTTCGTCAGGTTACAATCGAGAACGCAATAGAGGCAGACAGAGTCTTTAGTATGTTGATGGGAGATGAGGTTCCGCCACGTAGAGAGTTCATCGAAAGAAATGCTAAATACGCTAAGATTGATGCTTAAGTAGCATCAGTTTTATACGAGATATAAAAAAGGCCCGATTCAATTGAATCGGGCCTTTTTTAATTTATCCGGTCTCAACTCTATTTAGACTGATTTGATTTTTTAGACTTTGTCGTAAGCTCTTTTTTCGTTTGAGTTGAGCGTTTGTCAACTTGATCTAATCTTGATTTACCTTCTTTTATGTTTGACGAAGTATTGGTGTGATTAGACTTCTCTGTCTTTGGAGTTTGCTTAAACCTTATATCAAACCTACTTGCAGAATTTGTGTTGGTCGCGCCTTTTTCACCATCATCTTTTGCGCTTAACTCTGCTTTTTTTGAAGTCTTGTACTCAGACCTGCTTAACAAAACTTTTGAGGGTTCAAATTTATCTCCATCAAAGGAGCTGTTTTGCACCGCATTATCCTGAGCATATCCAGTAGCGCTCAACCCCAAAAGAAAAGTGAAGGAGAAAATGAATCTTTTCATGGTTGATTAATGAGCGATGAGGCTAACTGTAAAATGATCTGTGTCTGGGAACGTAGCTGGAGAACAGGTTACAGGAGTAGCTGTGAACCCTGCGGTGGCCCATTCTACAGTAATAGTATGAGCAACATTAGCAGTAAAAGTTATCGGTTTGCTAAATGCGAGGTTCCAGGCATAGATAGTAGTAGCAAGAAATACGTCATCGAAGTCATTATCCTGTGTAGTTGACATGGTTCCTCCAACAACTACACCATCGAGCAATACTCTTGCCCCAACAAATTGTTGAACATAATCGGTTGTGGCACCATTCATTGCGCCAGACATCGTTAAAGAAACTAAACCATTAGTTGTTGTGGGGGTGAAGGCAAGGGTTAAGCCCGTGCTGGTCCAAGCCGCATCAGCTATGGTAATGTCTGTTGTGCCCGTAATGGCGAAAATATCGCCAGGGCCAGTTGGTCCTGTTGCACCGGTTGTACCTGTAGCTCCTGTAACACCTGTCGCTCCAGTTGCTCCGGTAGCACCTGTGGTGCCCGCTGAGCCAGTAGCTCCCGTTGGTCCAGTAACACCTGTGGGTCCAGTAGCACCCGTTGCTCCTGTTACGCCAGTAGCTCCAGTTGCTCCGTCAGCACCACTAGGGCCTGTTGCACCAGGTAAACCGTTGGCTCCATTTGCACCCGCTGGGCCTTGAGGGCCAACACCACCAGTTGCACCAGTTGGTCCTGTAGTTCCATTTGTGCCGTTTGCACCTGCCGGTCCTTGAGGACCTGCTGGGCCAATCGGACCTGTAACGCCATTAGCACCGGCCGGGCCTGCTGGGCCAGTTGGTCCGGTAGATTGTACCCATTGGGTTCCATCCCAATACCAAAACTGATCTAAATCTGTATCGTAAACAAGCAAGCCATCTGCGCCTACCGTTGGGTTTACCCCTAAACGTTGTAACGTGTTCATCCTCGGAACTAAAAGTCCTTTTTCTACGGATGATACATCTAGAATTGAACTTTCGTGAGGAGTGGTGGTACCTATTCCTACGTTATCCTGAGCTATTGATACTTGTATGAAAAGCAGTAGTGCCATCGGAATAAACAGCAATGCCTTTAGTAGAGGGGAATTTATCATGTTTGGGGTTTTAGACGCTTAAATTTAATTGATTTATCTAAAGCAATCCAAAACATAAGAAGTCTTCTCTATTAGTGGGCTTGTTAAGAATAAATGAGGAAGAAGCCGAACTCTGATTGTTACCGAACCAAAGAAACATGGCCATAGAAATTATGGCTTTGATTGTTCAAATCGTTGAATCTGATTTTCCAAACATAGACAGCCATTTCAACTTCATGTCCTTTAAAAGTGCCATCCCACGGGTCGTTAATGTCTCCGGTGTAATAGATTAATTCTCCCCAGCGATTGTAAATAGACATTTCGTATGTATCCCAATCAATTCCTTCACCATACCCTCTAAAGGCATCATTTACAGCATCATTATTTGGTGTAAATGCATTTGGCACGTAGAACGAGAAGTCTGGTTCTATAATTAGCTGCCGCGATGTTTCATCAACGCAACCATGGTCTGTTGTTACTACTAGGTTGATTACGAATTGTCCGGTGTCGGAGTAAACGTGATTTGGGCTTTGAAGTGCAGATGTTTCGCCATCTCCAAAATTCCATCTCCAATCCACAATGTTTCCGGTAGATAAATCGGTAAACGCCACATCAGCATCCAGCAGATTTGTAATCTCTGGGTTAAGAGAGAAATTGGCGTATGGTAAAGGGAATACTTCAATGTATTCTTCAAAGGTGCTATCAGTAACGCAACCTTCTGTTGTTACAATGCCGAGGCTTACATTATAAAGACCAGCACCAGAGTACAAATGTTCTGGGTTTTGACTGGTAGAAGAGTTAGATGCACCATCGGGATCGCCAAAATTCCAACTCCAAGAAGCTGGCGAAGGCATCGTTAAATCTGTGAATTGCACCGTAAGTGGATGACAACCACTATCTGGTTCTGCTTCAATTAGAACAGTTGGTAACGGATGAATAGTTACGGTGCTAGATGCAAAAGCTGGTGGTGTTGTACATCCATCTACAACCGTAAAATCGAAGGTGGTTGTAATAAGTGGTTGCGTATCTAACGGAAGCGTTATTGGGTTGGTGATGTCTGGTAGTAAATAGATGTCATAATTGCCATTACCACCTCCTGCAACTAGATCGATTGTCGCAAAATCGTACGGGCAAATTGACGTGTCTGGGCTTAATAATGGTCTAATTATATCTAAGGTTAGCGGAGGTAAAACATCAATAATAATGTCTTGAGGGGCAGATGGACATCCATTTGCATCAGTTACAACCAAGGTGTAAGTTGTGGTAACAAGAGGAGCAACCGTTGGGCTTTGGTCGTTGGCAATTAAGGTTGGGTCTGCTGGGTTGGCCACCCATGTGTAGGTGGCGTAAGGCGTAGTGCCACCAGAAACACTTGCCGACAAGGTTGCAGATTCTCCAATGCAAACTTCTGTAACATCGGAACTAAGAACTGCTACTACTTGTGTCGGCCCGCCAATTGTGGCATTAACAGTTTCTGTACAGCCATCGGCATCGGTAATTAAAACTTCATAGTCATCTTGGCAAAGGTCAATTTCCATGTTGCCCGCACTTACGTTTGGTGTCCAAGCATAGGTGTATGGGCCAGCTCCATCGGGCAGCATTTCTAACTGGCCATCGCACAAAGCAAAACAAGTTTCATCGGCCGTGTTTACGGCTACATTAAAGCCAACAGGTTGAGTTATTGTAAACGTAGAGTCAAGCGTGCAGCCAATTGCATCGGTAACGGTAACGGTAACAGCTCCTGGTCCAAGGTTCATTTCAATTGCCGTGTTTCCTCCACTTGTCCAATCGTAAGTGTAAGCTGGAACGCCCTCCTGCGGAGCCACTACTATTTGACCATCAGCCGCAGCACAAGATGCGTTTGTAATTACAGCCGGAATACTCATGTCTGAGAACGAAATATCAACAACATCAGAATCTGTACAACCTATGCCGTTGTCTTCCGTCCAAGTGAAAGTGTGAGTTCCTGCACTAGGTACCGTTACTGTAGCGTTTGGCGTGTTTGGTGTAGGCGTAAACGTGGTGCCAATTGGCCCACCCGTCCAAGTCCCATTTCCGTAACTCGCCACGGCTTGTAAATTGTAGGTAAGCGCACAAACCTGGTCATCTGCGCCAGCGTTTGCCGTGGGTACGGCTACAAATGGCCCGCCCGTAATGGTTATTGGACAACCATTGCCATCGGTAATGTCAAAAGAATAGAAATCCCCATTCTGAAGGTTTTCTACCACAATAGTTCCATTATTTGGAGCGGTTGTATTTACAAAGTTGGCTGTGGCAGGAACTAGACCAGATGCCGTAAACTGAGAACCATCTAGTTGAGGAAGCCCGCCCGAAACGGTAACAGTTACTGTAGCTGCTTGACAATCGGGAACAGAGTTACTCACTATTTCGGGTAAGAATTGTACCGAATATGGCTGTCCCAATTCATAGCATGGAACATCGGAGTTTACATAGCTATAAAGGTTCGCAGCCTCGCTATATATTGTGATTGGTACATAATAAATTGTGTTATTCATAATCCCTGGGTCCACATAAGGCGGTAATCCAAAGTTGTTGCCTTCTTGAAATGTATTACCATAGCCGACAATGCCAATCCAACAAGGATCGTTTGTAATTGTGTCTATGGCACTGGGTACAAGACCAACGGTCGGTGGACAACTATACACTGCGTAACCAATCGTTGGGTCGTAACTCGGTGCTGGTGGAGCCAATGCTTCTTCTGGGGGCACGAATCCTCCAGTTGATGTCAGCGAGAATTGATCATTGAAACAGAGTACCGTAACATCCGGGCTATTTCCAATAACACCTGCTTGAAATGTTCCTATTTCTGCATCGCAAAAGCACTCTGGGGGTGCATTACCAGCAACTCCGTTAGTACAGCCAGGACTAGCACTAAAACTTACAGTGATTGTAATGTTCTGACCGTTGGCTGGAATATTAGAAATGCTCCAAGTCTGTGGAGATACAAATGGAGGATTGATGATTGTGTCGTAGTTATTTACTCCATCATTTAGGGTGACGGTTAAAACGCCTCCCGCTGGCGGGTTAGAGAATTGAACATCACCATTTACATGGAAAACGCTGTTAGTGCCACCGCAAGCAGTTGTAAAGGCTTGGAAAAAGTCCATGTTGCAGGGCTGTGCCGAAACAAAATTGGAGGTGTGAAATAGCAAGCATATTGCAACGCATCTCAATAGTATGAAACATGATTTACTGGATGTCATTCTTACTCAATCATTACTCAGACGCAACGTGCGGTTTGTGGTTTGCTCTTTCTTGCAATTAGCCATGCTAAAATATCTACTAGCCTAGTATAAATGTATGCATGAAACGACACTTTTGAACACTTGCTTTGGGGAAGTTTTGTATGCTTGGTGAACACGTTAATTAAAAGTGTTTGTTCTGTCCTGTTTGGTAGCAAATAGGTCAGACGAAATCTCTCTGCTTTCGCGAAAAAATTATCGAATAAGATTCACGTGCCCGCGATAGGTGTGTCTTTCTCCTTTTTGGTCAAACAGCGTGATTTTCCAAACATAAACACCAACCTCTGCATCTCTGTTTTTAAACCATCCGTTCCACGGGGCGTTAATGTCTTTAGTAAAGTAGATTTCTTCTCCCCAACGGTTGAAAACAGTCATTTCATACGTTTCCCATTTTACGCCTTCGCCATAACCTCTGAAGTAGTCGTTTTTGCCATCGCCATTTGGCGTGAAAGAGTTTGGCACATAGAACATGAAATCTGGTTCTATGGTAACTTCTCTGGTGGTCTCATCTTTACAGCCCACATCGGTAGTTACCTCAAGCCAAACTAAGAATGTGCCCGTGTCTGTGTAATGGTAAAGCGGATGTTGTTCCGAAGAAACATCTCCTGTTCCAAACGTCCAGCTCCATTCTGCAATAGCTCCTACAGATTGATCTCTAAAGCTGATTTTTGCATCTAGAATATTGGTGAGTTCTGGGTTTGCTACAAAGTTGGCGTAGGGTAGTGGGTAAACTTCAATGTAATCCTGTATTGTGGTGTCACCGAAACAACCTTCGGCAGATACAACACTAAGCGAAACAGAATAAAGCCCTGCCTCAGAAAACTCATGAGATGGGTTTTGAACTGTGGATGTGTTGGCACTCGAGTTTGGATCGTCAAAATTCCAACTCCAGCTTGCAGGAACAGGTTGTGTTAAATCGGTAAGTTGAATAGAATGCGGGTCGCATCCTGTAAGTTCATCAGCAACGAAATCTACATCTGGCAATAAATTCACAGTAACAGTACTAAGCGCAAATGCTGGTTCCGTACCACAACCATCGCTCACCATAAATGCATAGCCGGTGGTAATCTCAGGTTTAACCACCATCGGTAGTGAAATAGGGTTACTTAAATCTGGCTGCAAGAAGTATGAATAATCTCCATCTCCACCTACTCCTTGTAGGTTAATGGTTGCAGAATCGTATAGGCAAATGGCTGTATCGGTAAACAGTGGACGGGTAACATCGAGATTAAGCGGGTCATTAACAACTACGGTAACAACAACCGGGTCTGAACTACAGCCGTTGGCATCCGTTCCTGTAAACGTATAGTTGGTTGTAACAATCGGAGAAACAGTTTGGTTTTGTTGAGCAGTTACAAGGGTAACGTCTGCTGGGTCTGCAGACCAGCTAAAACCTCCGTATGCTGGAGTTCCACCAGCCATTGTACTTGTTAGGTTGGCAGATTGGCCAATGCAAATAGGTGAACCATCTGTTACAACGGCAGCAGATACTTTCACAGGTTCGGTTATGATAATGTCTGCACTAGCCATACAGCCAACGGCATCTGTAATAGTTGCCGTATAAGTGCCTGCACATAGATTGGCAGCGGTAGCGGCATTCTGTGCAGGTACTGTATTCCAAGAGTAAGATAGGGCTCCAGTAAACCCAGGATTGGCCGAAACTGTGGCGCTGCCATCACAACTTAAAAAGCAAAGAGCGTTGGCACTATTTGTTATGGTGGCCGTAAAACCCAGTGTTGTTGTTACGTCAACCGTAGTTGTTGCTTCGCAGCCATTATCGTCTGTAACTGTAACGGTGTAAGTGTTTGGAAGAAGTCCGGTCGCCACAGCGGTGTTTTGTACTGGGTTAGAGTCCCAAACAAAACTATAATCAACCGCGATAGTTCCGCCAATTGCAGAGGCACTTGCTTCGCCATCAGGCAAATTGCAATTAGACTGCGCATCCATAATGGCGTTAGGCACAATGGCGGTTGGTTCGGCAATTACAACTTGTGCAGTTCCAATACAACCTACAGCATCTTCGGCCACAACTGTATAGGTGTTGGCGCAAAGGTCAATTGCAAGGTCGGTTTGTTGCAAGCTTGGGTCGTCCCATTGATATTGGTACGGTGCAGTTCCGCCAATTGCTTCTGCGGTTGCTGTTCCATCGCAAGAACCGAAACACAAAGCGTCAGACTGGTTTGTAATCTGAACCGTTAAATCCCCCACGGTAATGTCTTTTGTTGCTACATCCCCACAAGGGTCGGCAATTGTATAGGTAATGGTGTGGGTTCCAACTCCAGCTAATGCTGGGTCAAACAGGCCCGCTGCATCAACACCAGCTCCGCTCCAAACTCCTCCGGTGGTTGCGGCTGTCATTTGAACAGGAGCATTAGCTAAGCACAAAAAGTTAGTTGCGTTGATGTCGTCTATTGTTGCATCTGCATATCCTGTAAAATCGAACATGCTTGAGTCAATGGCAGAGCATCCTAATTCATCCTGAATAAAAAGGTAGTACCACTCATCGTACGTAGGAATTGGGTCAACCGATTGGGTGAAGTTGTTGGTGCCCGGTGCCAACGTAACTGGGCTGCCATTTAAGCCTAATTGATAGGTAAGTGTTCCGGAATTGGGGACCACCTGTGGGTCTGGGTCTATTGGTGTTGTTAATGGAACAACATAAATAGAGGCTGTGCCAGCATCGCAAGAATTATCATTAATTGTAGAGTTTATAGCGCCAGAATCATAGACAATGGTAGATGTTCCATTAGAGAATGTAATTGAAGCACCTGTTAATGAACCGGAATCAAGGTTGATACAGTCGTAAATTTGAACAGCCCAACCGCCCTCGGCCGCGTTACAGCCATATAAACCAGGTATTCCGCCTGTTGGGTAACCAGGAGCATTCCCATATGGAAAACCACCATCGTAAAACTCGTATGTTCCGGTTAAAGGTCCTGGCTGCCCGCAAACATTATAAAATGTGCTGCTAGCAGAGGAAAAACATAGGTTGTTTATGTTGTCGTTAGAATTGCAACAACACACTGCACCTGAATTTGCCACTTGCGGGTTTGGATACAAAGTAACCTCAGGGCTTCCGCAACTTGGAGGCCCAATAAGTACAAAACCAAGGTCAGATACCCAAGTATGATTTGCACTAAAGCATACCTCAATTGTGGTGTTTTGGTCTATTATAAACGGCTCCGTTCCTGGTTCTAGCGGGTCCCAGTACGTAAAACCTGTCGCGTCAATCGTTCCGTTTACATCAAAAGGTTCACAACCTGGGTTAATAGGGTCTAAGTCGAGCGAAATGTCAACGTTGACAGTGCTTACGTAAACCCAAGTGCGTATTACTTCAACGTCTCCATTGTTATTGGTAATGGTAACGTTGTAACCACCAGAAGCTAAATTATTAATTGTAGATGTGCTTCCATTTTCAACTAGAATAGAAGTGTAAGTATGGGTAACATCATCATACATGCCCCAATCAAATGTAAAACCAGGACCTGCAATTGTTGGCGTAGCTGTTAGAGAACCTGTAATTGCGTTACCATTAACGTCAGGAGAACAAAAAACGAATATTTCATCGTTCGGCATTCCGTTAGTGTATTGCGTTGGTTGAACGTAATCAACGGTTGGTGAGGTTATTTGTGCCAATAGCGAGGTAGATGAAAGGCACAACCCAATAGAAGCTAGGATTATGTAGGCATACTTTGAGATGTAAGGTTGCAAAATGTGGTCGGTTAGGGTTGGGGTTTTTTTATTGAGTTCAACCTTCAGACTAGTTGTCGTTATGTCTGTAAAGCGTTACAGTTCCCTTAATCACCTTAGGTTCAAAAGTGTTAAACTTCTTGATGGTAAACGCATAAACATAAAGACCTTGTTTTACATTCTTTCCAGTAGCACGCATCGTTCCGTCCCACAATTTATCTGGGTTGTCTGTTTGCCAAATAAGCTTTCCCCAACGGTCGTAAATCTGAACGTTATAGCTTTCGTATTCAAAGTTTTGCCCAACTGGCCCCCATTCATCATTTAGACCATCATCATCTGGCGTAAATCCGCTAGGCACGTAGAAGGTAAACATTGGGTCAACTTCCATATAGCGGAATGTTGTGTCTGCACATCCGTAGTTTGGCTCGTTATAAGCAATCATCATTACTAAGAAAACGCCAGATGTATCGTACGCATGTTCTGGGTGCTCATCATACGAGATGTCTCCATCTCCAAAATGCCATTCGTAGGTTAATGCTCCTGTACTTTCGTTGGCAAACTGAACATTTGGGTCAATAAATTCGGTTGGTTTAGAACGACTAGTAAAACTGCCGTATGGAGGAGGAATTAAAGCAACCTCAATACCCGATTCAATTACACACTCATTGGTGTCTGTTACAACTAGGTTGTAAACACCATGACTAAGATTATCTAGCCGGCTCCAGGTGTAAGTAATTGTATCCATGCTGAAGTTGGCAGAGTCTCCACCAACCGAACTCCAGTTGTAGTAGTATGGCGCTACACCTCCTTGCATTTCGGCTAAAACCGCCCCGTTGGTATAAAGACAAGTATCTGCACCAGAAGTTAGATTAAGCACCAATGGTAAAGGTTCTAAGATGGTAAGTGTGGTGTCTGCAACGCAACCTTGCGCATCTGTAACAGTTGCTGTGAGCGCACCAGGCGCCAACCACAACACAGAATCTGTTGTTTGCGCAAGGGGGTCGCTCCACTGTACGTTGTACGTGCCATTTGGGAAAGGCGTTCCTCCAGATGGTGCTACTACAGCGGTTCCATTATCATCTCCATTGCAAAGAATATCGTGGTGCGAAGCATTAGGAACAAGTAGAGTAGGGTGGCTAATGTCAAAATTCAATGATGTTTGACAACCAACTCCATCTGTTACTGTAACGCTGTAAGTTCCTTCACCTAAGCCTCCAAGCGTATCTATACCAAACACATTATTTGATTGCGCGGCTGTTACAGAAGTTGCATCAATCACTTCTAAAGAAACAGGGTATGTACTTCCTATTGGATCAACAACTACGTATCCATCAGTAAATTCAAAACAAGAAGCATCTGTTGGTTCTGCTGTAATGTCAACATTTCCGAGTGTTACTAAGATTGAATCCACTACTTCAATAACCGAGCAAGCAGAACGGTAGGAGCAGAAATACCAGGTTGGTTCGGTTGGCGTAACGGTAATTGTGTTTGTACTTCCTAAAACATTTCCATCTCCATCAGTCCATTCTAAAACCTCCGTGCCAATTGGAGTTGGGTTAAACGGAATCGTTTCGTCAATTGTGTAACTACCAAAACCATCAGGGGTAAACCTAACAGCATCATTGGTTGCAGCCCATTGACTAGGGAAGTTTCTGCCTGGTACGATAACCGATTGTGTTCCCCCAGCATTTTCTAAGCCGTGTATGGCCGCGCCACCATTCCAAGCTGCACAAATTGGTTTATTAGCAATATGCGTTTCAATGACATTCGTGTTTTCATACAGCTTAACCTGCATGGAAAAACTTAAGGTTGTACAGCTGAACATAGCTATGTCAGTGAAATCGACAATAAAAACGCCATCACCACAATCCGCAGCATTCGTTCCGCCTGAACCAGCACCGGGGTTAATGTCTTGCCATGGAAACATAATAGCATTGTCTGGTACACCCGGGGTAGGACTTGCTGCATTAATTGCCCAAGGTGAACCCGTGCCCGCAGTTCCTAAATCGAACGTAACATAACCGTTTGTTGAAATCACGCATTGCGTGTAGATGTTTCCGAAGTATTCAAAAGGGAAGCCGATATCAACTACAGGGCTGTGTCCATCATCGTTATTAAAAGCCAAGTCAACTGCAGAACCTGCACCGCCTCCACCGCCAGTGGTAACCGCAATCAAATCAATTGGTGTTCCGTTACAAACAGAAGTGTCTGGAGGACCAACATCAATGGTTTGGGCATCTACCGTAATGGGGTTTAGCATTATGGTTGCTAAGGCTAAAGCGCCAAGGAGCAATCCGTTTGCTAGTGTGTTGTGGAATGATTTGATCATAATGTTCGGTTGAGCAATTTTCAAAGATACAAAGTTGTGCTTAGCGGTTAAGGTTGATTTTTCCATTAAAAACCTTGTTTTCCACAACGTTTTCTTTCAGGATAACTGTCCAGATATACACACCAGACTCTAGCTTAGGATTTGCATTATTCGCTTTCCCATTCCATGGTTCGGTGGCATTAGATGTTCGGTAAACCGTTTGGCCCGTTCTAGGGTTTGTAATGTTCATTTCAAATGCAACTCCCATTTCTGGTAAAGCAGCCGGGATAAATGTTTCGTTAATTCCATCTCCGTTTGGAGAAAAGGTGTTTGGTGCAATTAAATCGAAACCTTTAACCAAATCATATTCTTCTTGCATGCTTTGGGAGCAGCCGTAGCTGTTTGTAACGGTAAGCTTGGCACTTGCTGTTCCTTCATTTCTGAAAAGGTGTTCAGCAGAATTACCAACTATTCTTGTTCCATCAGAGAAACTCCAAATGGCTGTTTCAGAAACCTGAGTGGCTGTAGTAAACCTATAAAGAGGAATAGCTACATAACCATTCAGTTTTCGTTCGGCCGAAAACATTGGCCGAGGGGCTGGATTCACGGTAACGTTTACCGAATAATCTGATGTTTTAGAACCTTTATCAACCGTAAGGCTAACTGTGTAATTTCCTGGTTGTACAAAGCTGTGAACTGGGTCTGATTCTGATTTTGTTGTTCCATCGCCAAAACTCCAAACCATGTTGGCCGATTTGTCTGAAGACTCATTAATAAAGCTGATGTCTTCGCCTACGCAAATCGTTAAGGAACTTGGAAGGAACTTGGCAACGAGTTGCTTTTCTTCCGTAACAGGAACCTCAGCCTTTAAAGGTTGATTTGGTTTTTCATCAACAACTTTAGTTTCGGTAGTTGACTTGTCGTCTGAGTCCGAAATAACAGCTGATTCTACAGTTTTTGTTTCTGCCGATTCGGTTGTGTTTTCATCAACGGCAGTTTCGGCTAATTCACTTTCAGGTTTTACTGATTCTTGTACGTTTAAACTTTCAGTAGAGGTTTTTTCTTCAGAAACATTTGCGATTTCAATAACCGCTTCTTGCTTGGTGTCAACCTGCTCAATAGTTTCAATTGATGCTGATTCTGCCTCAGCAACTTCGGTGTTGTCCGTCATGTACCAAGCGGTAGCAACAGTTGTAACTACTAGCGCTAGTACCGCAACTGCTTTCCAGCCAAATTGGCTACCTGTGCTTGCGGCACCGCCTGCTGGTGGTAATTGCTCGGCCAATTGGGCCCAAGCTCCAGCATCGTAAGGCATCTCGAAATTCTCGAGACTCTCCTTTATTTTATCGTCAAATGGGTTACTCATTTCTTTTATAATCTATCAGCAAATTGCTTACTTAATATTTTTCTCATGTTCATTCTTGCTTTCGCAAGATTGGATTTAGAAGTACCAACGCTTATTCCTAATTCATCGGCAATTTCTTGGTGCGAAAAACTCTCCATAACGTAGAGGTTAAAAACCATTTGATATGCTGGTGAGAGTTGTTGCATTGCTTCTATAACGTGCTTTGGCTGAATGGTTTCCTCTGGTTCGTCAAAAAATTCATGTTCGTCTTTGTCGTCTGCCAAATTCAGTACCTGATAATCATCGTCTGGCACTAAATCTTGATGCTTCTTTTTTCTAAATGAATCAATTGCATTGTTTGTAAAAATCCTTCTCACCCAACCTTCAAACGACCCATCGTGCTTGTATTTATGAAGATTACCAAACAGCTTAATAAAGCCTTCTTGTACCAGTTCTTTCCCTTGGTCAAGGTCTTTGGTGTATCTCATACATACACTCAACATTTTCCCGTAAAACTGCTCGTAGATTTTTTGCTGGCACCTTCGGTCGTTATTCAGACTACCTGCAATTAGGTCTTTGAGTTCTTGGTTGGTTGATTGCACGCGTTTAGATAACGAGGTTGATTTCTGGTGGTTGCCTGACTTGGATTCAATATTAGTTAAATAGGAAATAGGAGTATGTGGACAGGAATAAGTTTTGGTTGAGTTGTAAACAGAAGTGGTCATGGCAATGAACCAGAAATGGTTAATCGTATTTCGCAAATTGATAATCGTTATTCAATCGGCATCTTTTCTACTTTTGCGCTCGCTCAAAGAGCAATTCATAATTGATAACACTTAAGAAATTACAATGAAAGTTACAGTAGTAGGAGCAGGAGCGGTTGGTGCAAGTTGCGCTGAATACATCGCTATTAAAGACTTTGCTTCAGAAGTTGTTTTGGTAGATATTAAAGAGAATTATGCTGAGGGTAAGGCAATGGACCTTATGCAAACGGCAACTCTAAATGGTTTCGACACTAAAATTGTTGGAAGCACAAATGATTATTCTAAAACAGCAGGAAGCAACATTGCTGTAATTACAAGTGGTATTCCGCGTAAGCCAGGAATGACTCGTGAGGAGTTGATTGGAATTAATGCTGGAATTGTAAAGTCTGTAGCTAAAAGCTTGATTGAGCATTCTCCAGAGGTTATCATTATTGTGGTGAGTAACCCAATGGACACCATGACTTACTTGGCACATAAATCAACCGGACTTCCTAAAAACAGAATTATAGGAATGGGTGGTGCTTTAGATAGCGCTCGTTTTATGTACAGATTGAGCGAAGCTCTAGAATGTCCAGGGTCTGATGTTTCTGGAATGGTAATCGGTGGACACAGCGACACTGGTATGCTTCCTTTAACAAGATTGGCTGTTAGAAACGGAGTTCCTGTTTCTGAATTCCTTTCTGCAGAAAGACTTGATGAGGTAAAAGAAGCAACCAAAGTTGGCGGTGCTACACTTACAAGAATGCTAGGAACTAGTGCTTGGTATGCACCAGGAGCGGCAGTTTCTTCATTGGTTCAGGCAATTGCATGCGACCAAAAGAAAATGTTCCCTTGTTCTGCAATGCTTGATGGAGAGTACGGACTATCTGACCTTTGTATCGGTGTTCCGGTTATTCTTGGAAAGAATGGAATTGAGAAAATTGTTGAGATTGACTTGAACGAAGCGGAGAAAGCTAAGCTTGCAGAAAGCGCTGCTGGAGTTAAAAAAACGAACGGTTTGTTAGAAGGCGCAACAGCGTAACCAAATCTGCTTTAAATTTGAAGGGTGTTCCAACAACGGGACACCCTTTTTTTATTTGATGGAATTCCCCGTTCCCATTCGTTTTGTTGAGATTGAAGGCTCTGGCGTTCATATTGCGGTTAGTGCAATTGTGAATGGCAATCTGGCCAATGTATTAATTGATACCGGTGCTTCTCAAACGGTTTTCGATAAAAACCGGATTCATCTGTTTTCTAATCAGCAAGAATTTGAAAAATCCGAAAAGCTGTCGAAAGGTTTAGGAACCGATAGTATGGAGGGTTTTCAGTTTACGATTTGTCAATTTATTCTGGGTGATGTTGTGCGTGCCAATTGTTCGGTTGTTGCCCTAGACTTATCGCACATTAACCAATCTTACTCTGAACTAGGTTTAGTTCCTATAGATATGGTTTTAGGTGGAGATTTTCTGCAGAAGTATTCTGCAAGTATTAGATACGGTAGTGCCGAATTATGGCTTAGGATGTAATTAGCCTAGAAAGCGCTTTTTCCACTTTTCTTCTGGAATCCAACAAACCTCTTTTTTGCCAAACCATTTGTATCTGTTTTTGGCAATCCAATCGTAAACTGGGTTTCTGATAAACTTTGGAACAATTAATAATACTGAGCCAATCTTCCAAAGTCCATTAAGGTGTTTGGCAAGTTTTAGAGCAGCATCACTTTTTACAAAAACGTTTCCGTTTTCTACGAGTACTAGGCTAGAAACATAGTTTGCGGGCAGGTTGAAATTAGCCAAGGTTTTGGCGCCAAAATCAGATTGGAGAGAGGCAAACTTTACGTTCTCTTTTCGGTTTCTTTCTAGTACAAACTGAACGGATTCGCTGCATAAATTACAGACACCATCAAACAATAAAACGGTGTCGCTGGTCTCGGTCATTTTTGAATGATAAATCTGGTGGTGGCCATTTTGTCTTCAGACCGCATGTCCATTAAATAAATGCCGTTGGTTAAACCAGAAAGGTCGATGGTTTCTTTGATTAAGTCGTTGCTGCGCGAAGACCAAACTCGTTTGCCAAGTATATTGTAAACGGCCATTTCTACTGTGCCATTCATAGCAATATGAGGTTCAACGGTGAATGTTCCGTTATTCGGATTTGGATACAGATTCAAGTCGTATCTGTCGGAGATAACTCCTTCTTCAATTCCACTAATTACAAGGCCTTCTGTAGAGCCTTTGTAATATGCTAAGCCACCAGCTAGGTTGCCAATTATTACTTCTGGTCTTGTATCGTTATTCAAATCTCCTAAGCATACGGTAGAGCGCTCTCCTTCAAACATTGGGAATTCTCCCACTTTATTAAATGATGGTTTAATGGTGAAAGTGAAATTTGGTCTTTCTGTGTTTGAGCCTTGATATTCAATTCCGCAACCAGTAAAGTTGCCTGTTCTACTGTAGGCGTTTGAGTTGAAACTTGTTGTGGAATATTCAACGTTAAGATTGTCGCCTGCGCCAGATGTTTGAAACCAGCAGAATTCCACAATTAGGTTCGAAGTTCCGTCCCAAACAATTGGTGTTTGTGCTGTGTATTCGACAAAGCCATCGGCAACGGCTCCGGTAGAAACAAAGAATACGGTAGTAAAACCATCAACAAAACCGTTTAGTTCTTGAAGGTTTGTATGGCCCATTTTAACGTAAAATTGGGCGTGGGTTATGCTTGGCCCGTTCTGGGTGGTGAGTGCAAGTTTTTCAATAACGCCCTGTGTTAATCCTTGGTCGGTAAGTTCATCGGCAGTAATCAAATACTGATTTCTGGCACTGGTTGAAGAAAAAGCAAATGGCGTGGTTTCTCCTGCCGTGCTAAAACTAGTTCCGTTGCCAACTTGTCCTACTAATTGCGATGGTCCGTTTACAACATCGGTTAGTTGGTCGTATAGATCAATAACTCCGCTTTCCGAACCAACCAGCATTTGCATTTCGCCTTCATTTTCAAAGATGAAAGGTGCGCTATACCCGAAAGAAAGTCCGTTTCTACGCATGTCAACTCCGCCCCAATTGTCGTCTGCAAAAACATAGTTTGGACTAGTTGCTGTACCATCATTTTCGTACAACGATAGGTTGCCATTTCGTTCGCCAATAACCATGTCTAAAAGGTCATCTCCATCTACATCGTAAAGAAAAGGTGTGGCAAACTGACCTGTAATATCAATGTTCATGTAAGCAGGAACGGTTAATGAAAACGCACATGGATTGTTTGCGCCAGCACTGTTTTCAAAAAGGTGTACGCGCCCTGTGGCATCGCCAATAATCATGTCGTAATCTCCATCGCCATCAATATCTCCAAATGTTGGAGCTACGTTTCCTAGAGATAACTGCGAAATGTCAATCAAATCTCTGGTTTGTAGCGTGAAAGCTGGATCAGATTCTGTTCCGGTGTTTCGGTAGTATGCTAGCTGAGAAGAATAAACACCCGTGCTTTGAAAATAGCCTCTGTTTCCTACCAGTAAATCTTGCAGGCCGTCTTGGTCGTAATCGAAAAGAACGGGATATGCTGCTGTTCCAAGCTCAATCATTTCGTCTTGTAAGAAGTTGTTTTTTACAAAGTTCAAGTCGAAATCTGTGCTAGAACTGTTCAGGTATAAATAACTGCCTTCGTGGTCGTGCCCGTTGTTTTCTTGGTACGGAGAAGCAAGAATGTCATCGTTCCCGTCATTGTTTACATCGGCCAAAAATGCTGCTGGGAACGTGTAAATGTCAATTGGGTCTGTATTGTCGAGGTTTTGAGGAAAAGTTAGGTCTTGCTCCGTCATGTCTGCGGAGTTAGCATCTCCACCATTTGTTAGAATGTTCATGGTACTGAAACTCACAATGCTCAATGCTAAATCTTGGTCTCCATCTCCTTCCATATCTAAACCAAGCATGGTAAAGCCAGAATGAGCACCAGAGTTTGTGGCGGCTTGTTCGGCAATTGCACCATTGTTTCCACCCTTGCAGGTTATGTTGAGGTTAACGGCAATTGTTGATGGGTCTTCTTCAAAGTTTCCCCAACATGGGTCTGCCAACACCATTATTAGACTATCGGCATGGCCGTATAATTCTATCGATTGATTTTGATGGTACTCTGCAGATGTTCCGAAAAGACTGAACGTGACTAAATCCATGTCGGTGTCTCCATCAACATCCATAATTGCGGGTAAATCGGTTGGACTCACATATATATTAATGTCTCCTTGGCCGTAATCGGAAAGTAGCTTATCGGTCATTAAGGTAAAAATGAGCGTGTCTGCATTTCCATCGTTTCTGTAAACAGCCAATCCACCATTTGAGTAAGTGAAAATGTCGTTTTTGCCATCAGCATTAAAATCGCGCAGCAAAACCCAATCGTGTAGTCTTTCTCTATTTGGCAAATGCTGATTGGTAAACATTTGACGGTACTCTGGAGCAACTTCTAACTCGTTGCTTTCATTCATCTTTAGGCAAATAATCTTGTCACCGCTTTTATCGAAAATGAGCAAATCGTTTCGGCCATCGGCATTAAAATCCATGTTAGAAAACTGCGGATGGTTCATTCCGCCAGTCCAAGGCAAATCCAGCAATCCGTCTTCTTCAGATACTTGCACAGAATCGTACCGATTGAAGTAAAGTTGACCAA
>JBMYXX010000006.1:0-28730 GCA_049608805.1 Flavobacteriales bacterium
AATCTATTCAAACTTTGGGCTCTTACGGGTTTTACAACTCATACAATGCTGTTGGTGGCACTACTGGCCGTTTCAAGTATTACGCGTTTTTCCAGTATCGACTTGGCAAATGTTGGAGATGCAATTCCGATTTCGATAACTACACCGCTTATGCTGGGTTGCGCTACACATCTAAGAAAGGAACAAGCATTAAAGCCGAATACACCCGAATGTGGTATTTAGCGCAGCAAGCAGGCGGATTAACAGACGCACAGTTTGAGCAAGATGCCCAACAATCGTTAAGGGATAGAAATTGGTTTAGAGTAAAATGGAATATCATGTCTTTATCGCTAAAGCATGAGTTTTCGTCAGCAACTCGGTTAGATTTTAGAGCCTTTGGTTTGCTGGCTTCTCGCGAAGCATTAGGTTTTCTTGGCCCTCCAAATCAAAGCGATCCCATCAATAATGAGGCATCTTCAGATTTAGATAAATATCGAAACCTGATTTACGGAGATTTTAACAACGTTGGGGCTGAGTTCCGATTCTTACATCGGTTTATGATTAAAAATCGGCCACAAACTTTCCTAACGGGGGTAAGGCTTTACAAGGGACAAACTAATAGCAGACAAGGAGCCGCAGATTCGACCTACGCTGCCGTTTTTCGGTTTGTAGATGTAGTGGCCAATGAATCTTCATCGGCACACCCAAGCGGTAATGTGGCGTGGTTTGCGGAGAACGTTTTTAGTATTGGAGAAAAGATTACCATAACTCCGGGCGTTAGAGTAGAATACATTAACACCACTACTTCTGGTAGTGCTAGAACTATTTACCGTGATCAAGCAGACAACGTTATCCTTGATTCATTGCGCGCGGGGAAGAGCACTACAAATCGTTGGTTTCCACTTTTTGGTTTAGGAGCTAGTTATAAGCCGCTTCGCGGGATGGAGCTGTACGCCAACTTTTCACAGAATTACAAGCCAATCAACTTTAACGATTTATGGGTAAGCAACCCCAGCGCACGGATTGACCCAAACATGAAAGACGAAACTGGTTACAACGCTGACCTAGGTTTTAGAGGAACGCTTAAATCTGTTTTTCAGTTTGATGTAACCGCATTTTTCATGGCTTACAATAACAGAATCGGATACATCCAACAAACAGATCCTGAACTATTTAGCGTTTACAGATTGAGGACCAATGTGGCCAATGCAAGAACCGTGGGTGTTGAAACCTATCTGCGCTGGAATGCCATTGGTACGTTCGGTAGAAACTCGGATTGGAAGTTAGCTGTGTTTTCAAATTTAACTTGGTTAGATGCTAGATATGTTTCTTCTGATGAAACTGCTTTCAACAACAAAAGAGTTGAGCACACACCAGATTTATTGCTTAGAACAGGTGTGGATTTTGGGTTCAGAAACCTAAAGCTTTCGTATTTATTCTCTTATACAAGCCAGCAGTTTACCGATGCTACAAATTCAATGAGCACGAGCAACGCGGTTAACGGGCTTATACCATCTTATTATGTGATGGATTTAAATGTGTCGTACAAGTTTTGGAAACTCAAGGTGAGTGGCGGGATTGAGAATATTACAGACAATAAGTACTTCACAAGGCGAGCCACTGGTTATCCTGGCCCCGGCATTATTCCTTCATCAGGAAGAACGTTTTTCCTAAGCCTAGGAATTAAGGTGTAATTAACCTCCAGTTTTTGTAACCAATTCCCTTCTTAACCAGTAAGAGGGCAACAAAGACAATGAAAAACACAGCCAAATCTCAGATGTCGTTTATCGATGTTTCCTTTGTTGTCAAGGGATTGAGGGGTTCAACGTTCATTGTCGGTTAGTTCTAATTTTTGTTACTTGCAAAGCACAAAACCAGTAAAAGGTCATGACAAAAAGGTATTTATCAAACAAGTGGATCGGATATAGCGGGGCTCTGGCTTTTGCCGCCATATTTATGGTCGGTTGCGTTTCTGACGTAAAAAAAGACGATGGTGCAGGGGAAGAAAAGCCTGCCGCAGCGGTAGATAGCTCTGAGGTAAAACTCATGAGCATTGGAGGAAGCATGTTTAGCATTCCATCGCCTATGCAAACAGCCATTCTTATTGAGAAGTCTGGCTCTGACTACAATAAACAGTTTCTGAATGATGCTAAGCTGGTTACTACATACGCAACCAATTATCAGAAAGCATTAAACCTTGGGGTTTACGGTGCCGATGTGGGTTATGTAACTATCTACGATCAAAGTCAAGACGCCATTAAATACATGGGCGTTATCAATAAATTGACCGATGAGTTGGGGATAACTGGAGCTTTTGATGAAAGCACAATCAAGCGATTCGAAAATAACTTCGGAAAACGAGATTCTATGTTGAATTTAGTTGCTGTGGCATATAGAAATGCCGATGCATTCCTAAAGGATAATGATAGAATGAATGTTGGAGCACTTGTTCTAGCTGGTGGATGGATTGAAACGCTATACTTTACTACTCAAATTGGTGTTAAAGACGGAAATCAAGATGTGATCAACCGTATTGGTGAGCAGAAATACACGCTCAACAACATCATTAAAATGTTGACACCATATTACAGCCAGCCAGAGTATGATGTGCTTGTTGATGAATTGATTGAGCTAGCATACGATTTCGATGCAATTGAAATTCAATACACGTACGAGAAGCCTGAGGTTGATATTGCGAACAAAACGACCAAAATCAATAGTAAGACTGAGGTGAACATTACACCAGAACATTTGCAAGCAATTGCAGATAAAGTTGAAATGATTAGAAACAAAATAGTAGGCCAATAATGAGAACTAAGACCCTAAGAATACTGACGGCATGCCTAGTAATTGGCTTGGCCTATGTTGGAAATGCTTCGGCACAATGCGATTCAATTGCAAAAATTTGCTCTGAAAACGTTACGGCCGATTATATCTCTGACGGACAATCTTACCGCGCACTTCTTAACGGAGACCAGGTGGCAGAGTTTAGAGCAACCTTCTACGGAGGTAGTACCTACAGAATTGCTGGTTGTAGCGGATTTACAGATGGAAATTTGATTTTCGAAGTGTATGATGAAGATCACAACCAACTGTTTGCTAGCAGCGATTACAAAAACACGCCTTATTGGGATTTTGAATTTGGCTCAACTGTAGATTGTACAATTGAGGCTAAATTGAACCTAACGGAAGTTAAATCTGGATGTGCCGCAATGGTTATTGGATTTAAGCAATAGAAATTACGCGATTCGCGTAACCAAAGGCCTTCTTACTTCGTTGTAAGGAGGCCTTTCTTTTTTAAAACAAATGAGTGAAAGAATATTAAGAGCCTTAATGCAGCTTTTTGCCCTAGTCGCAAAAAGCGAAACAGGTGGTGATAATGGTAGAAGAGTAGTTAAGGTCTTTCTTGAGCAACAACTCAATAAAGAGCTGGTTACCCAGTACTTAGAAGCTTTTGATGAGTATTTTATTGCTCATCATGGACCGCCAGATGAGCCAGAAGAGAAAAAGAAAAAGCGTATTTCCCGTAGTTCTGTAAAGGTTCTAAAAATCTGCATGGCTATTAATTCTGAGCTAACGCAGAAGCAAAAGGTTATTGTTCTTTTCAGATTACTGGAGTTCGTTAATTCTGATGGGTCAATTGATGGGCAAGAGCTCGATTTTGTAAATACGGTTTCCGAGACATTTAATATAGATGATCAGGAATTCTTGCGGTGCTTACATTTTGTAAAAGCGAATGTTGGGGACGAACAAGATTCGGAGAACGTACTTATCATCAGTAATAAAAAAGAGACTGAGCTAGAACGTGCGCACCTCATTTTTGCAGAGGCGCTCCACGGACAAATAAGAGTTTTAAGGGTTCAGAGCGTAAATCTCTATGTATTCCGTTATTTCGGAACAGACACCCTGTTTATTAATGGTCAGCCAGTTCGTTCTGGTAGAGTGAATATTCTTTCTCAAGGGGCATCTATTAGAGCATCTGGTCTTGCGCCTATTTATCACAGTGATATAGTTGGGCGTTTTATGCGAGCCAAAGTTGATTCTGACTTGGTGTTTGAGGCGGCCAATATTGAGTTCATTTTTCCTGGCGGAAAACAGGGCTTGCATAACCTCAATATGCGCGAGCATTCCGGACAGTTGCTCGGAATTATGGGGGCAAGTGGTGCAGGTAAATCTACGTTGCTAAATATTCTTAACGGAACCTCTGCTCCAAGCAAGGGAGCCGTTAACATCAATGGAATTGATATTTACAAAGAACCTGATAAAGTCGAAGGGCTTATTGGTTATATCTCACAAGATGATTTGTTAATTGAAGACCTTACGGTTTTTGAGAATCTCTACTACAACGCCAAACTTTGTTTTGATGGTGTAAGCAAATTTAAGCTCACCAAAATGGTGATGGCTACGCTTAAGAGTCTCGGTCTTAACGAGATTAAGGATTTGAAGGTTGGTAGCCCGCTTAATAAGAAGATTAGCGGTGGACAACGAAAGCGTCTGAATATTGCGTTAGAGCTAATCCGAGAGCCGTCTATTCTGTTTGTTGATGAACCTACTTCTGGTCTTTCTTCTCGCGATAGCGAGAACATAATGGACCTTCTTAAAGAGTTGGCTTTAAAGGGGAAATTAGTCTATGTGGTTATTCACCAACCATCTTCAGACATCTACAAGATGTTTGATAAGCTGATGATTTTGGATACGGGTGGTTACCCAGTTTACTACGGAAACCCGATTGATGCTATTCAGTACTTCAAGGCGCAGATTAACGATGTAACTAGCGAAGATGTTGAGTGCTATAATTGCGGTAATGTAAACCCAGAGCAGGTCTTTAATATTATTGAAGGCAAGGTGTTGGATGAGTACGGCCAGCTCACGCAAAATCGGAGGGTAAAGCCAGTTGATTGGAACGATAAGTTCCTTAGTTCTGGTAAAATGGATACAGAACTTGCAGAGAATAATGGTCTTGGAAGCGACCTTCCTAAGGCAGCTTCAATACCGTCAAGAATTGCACAGTTTATTGTGTTTATGACGCGCGATGTGCGTTCTAAGTTGGCCGACAAGCAGTATATGCTCATAAACTTTTTAGAAACACCAGTATTGGCTTTAATTCTGGCCCTTCTAGTTCGTTTTTATGCAAATGATGAGGCTGGTTATATGTTCAGAGAGAACGACAATATTCCTGCGTACATGTTTATGTGCGTAGTAGTAGCCTTGTTTTTTGGGTTAACGGTTAGTGCAGAAGAAATTATTAAGGACCGTAAGATTCTTAAACGAGAAAAGTTCTTGAACCTAAGCCGTTCGAGTTATCTCGTATCCAAGATCATTATCATGTTCTTCATTTCGTTTGTACAAACGGGCACTTTTGTACTTGTTGGCAATACAATTCTGGAAGTAGGAAACATGAATATGGCCTACTTCCTTGTACTTTTCTCCACAGCTTGTTTTGCAAATATGCTGGGACTCAATATTTCGGCAAGTTTCCGAAACGCGGTTACCATCTACATTCTTATCCCATTCTTAATTATTCCGCAGCTGTTGCTTAGCGGGGTAATAGTTGAGTTTGATAAGCTAAATCCAGGTTTTTCTTCGGATGAATATGTGCCCATTACAGGTGAAGTAATGGCGTCTAAATGGGCATACGAAGCATTGGCTGTACATCAGTTTAAAACAAATGCATACCAAGCAGATTTGTTTGAATACGATAAGCAAATTAGCGAGGCTACTTATAGAAAAGACTACTGGATTCCTGAAATGAGGAAGAAGGTGATTGCCTTGGGCTACATTTTAGACCTAACCGCCCCTGATCCTGTCGAAAAAGAAAAGGCTTTGCTCTTAGTTAAGCACGAATTAATGAAGGAGAATGAGTTTAATCCTGACGTTACATTTGAGCAAATGGGAAGGTTAACGCCTGAACTCATTGATAGAAAGTTGGTTTCTGAGGTTAGGGCTCACCTAGAGAAATTATCTAAGTATTACGTGAAACAGCGAAATGCGATTGACACCAAGAAAGATCATGTTATTGCTTCTAAGATTAAAACGCCAGAGGAACGTGATGCTTTTAATAAGTTAAGAGATGATTACTACAATGAAAGTCTTGGTGATTTGGTGCTAAACAATGCAGATTTCTATAGAATTATTGAGCGTAACGGTAAGCTTATTCAGCGGTTGCACCCAATATATCAAGACCCAATGGGAAGTAGCATGTTGCGTTCGCACTTCTTTGCACCTAGGAAGATGATTTTTGGAACTTACGTAGATACATACTGGGCTAACCTTGCTGTGATTTGGGCAATGTCAATCTTCCTAATGCTAACGCTGTATTTCAATGCGTTGTCTAGGTTACTTCGGATATCAGGAAATGCCATGGAAAGAGTGAAGCTGATGTTTGTAAAAGATGGCTCCTCTCATTAGAATTAGTTAGAAGACGGTCTTAATTATCACCACTTCATATTCTGATTTGGCATGCTGTACAGTGCTTACAGCGTTACGGAAAATCTGTTCGGTGGCGGTTGAAGCATTAAGCTAGTGAGTAAGCTAGAGTCAAATCTAGACCGTTGACTGATATGACAAGAAGCTAGCTTCGGGAAATCTTTAATTGATAAGTCTCGTGCGGAGCATAAACTAGCGAACAGGCCTCCTAGAGGTAAGGGCTCACTACGGAAAGCAGAACAAGGCTTTTAGCTGCCTAGTTTTTTAGCAATTTAATGGATGATGTTTGTCCTTTAGGCCCAATAACCTGAAGGATATAAATGGCCCGGCTACCTAGTTTGCCAACGTTGTAAGTGTTGCTCGTTACCGCATCAGTTTCAAGTAACCTACCCTCAAGAGTAAAAGTTTTAACTGTGGCGGGAATTAGCTTTTTGCTAATCATTAGGTTGTCGCCAGCCATAAAAAGCAATTCTTCTGACTTCGCACTTTCGTTGCTAGTTGAGGTGACTACAGCTTGATTACATCCAACTGGAGTACCAGATTCAAACCGTTGTTGAGCAGGTAGTTGTTTTTCGTTCATACTTAACGAATAGCCAACCATCGGAAGTGTATTTCCCGCAAGGTATTCAGGCACTTGGCCGCTTTCTAAAAACAACGATTCAATCTCTAGTTCTGATGTTCCGATAGGATTGCAGCTGCCACTAACATTATTGCCAAAGGAATAATGACCGTCTCCGCTAAGCATAAACAAACCATAAGGAAAGCCAGAATTGGTAATCTCGTTACCCACCACATTCATTGAATCGGTTGGGGTTCCAGCATCAGAGAAAAAGCCAAACAGTTCTCCTCGGTTTCTGAAGAACGTGTTAAACGGGCCGTTCTTTCCGTGAGACGCATCAATAACCATGTTTTGAACTGTGTTCCCCTCAAAGAGGTTTAGGTACGTGTAATTGCCGTGCAAAACTGCATCGCCAGCAGAATTTGCTGGTAACCCGTTTGTTTCCCAAAAAGGATTGGTGGAGTAGTTGTAAGCGAAAACATTACCGTTTGCTCCACTTTGAATGAGCATGGAGTGTCTAAGATGTTCAAATAGGTTGTCTTCAGCTAAGCAGAAACTACTTGCTGTTTGAAAGATTACTCCGTAGCCTTTTCCGCCTCCACCATAACCAATGGCATGATGAAAGTAATTGTGTTCTACGCTTATATGAGCGCTTGAGTTAATCTCAACATGACCAAAATCACAACGGACGCTTTCTACATTTCTAACCACACAGTTGTTGGCGGCATTAAAGTAAATGTTGCTGCTCTGAGATACAGAGTTGTCCTCACGCTCTATGCTAAGGCATTCAATTCCAGCACCACAAACTGGGTTAATCTGCTTAACAAATGGTGCTCTAGAAAGGGGGTAATTGTGGTTCAATGGGTCAGCCAAAGTAAGTTGATTGTCATTTACCTCGGTAACTTCAATCACTTGCCCTAAGGTTCCATAAGCCCAGCTAGAAAACATTAAATCCTCATCATTCATATAGAGCCGAATGAAGTTTCCCACTTCGAAACCACTTGCGTCTAAGAGTTCAATGGTGTAGTTGCCCTTGGTTGCATTCTGAGCAAGAGAAAATTCGGTTGGTAGAATACTTCCAGTAATCTGAATGAGGTTGCTGTTACCTCCTAAGTCAAACTTCAGTTTTGAATCTGTGCCAGCACCTTTAAGAAAAACGCTGTCTGGAATAATTAAAGCCGAAGTGAAGAAGTAATCTCCCTCAGGGAAATAAATGGTTCCTGCCGAGCCATTTAAACTGGCTAGCGCGAGTTCAAATGCTTCGTTGCTGTTGGTTGTGCCCGTATTGTCACCACCAAAGTCTAGAATGGTTTTCTGGTTTAATGGTGCTAAAACCTCAGTAGTGTTTCCCGCCTTATTCCATTCGGTAATACGTTCTGCCGAAAAATCCTGAGCAACCCCCCAACTAGAGATTGAAAATGTGAGTAATAAACTTGTTGCTATCCTAACCATTGTCCGACTGCTTCTATTAGAGCACCGCCAACCGTGACGGTGAATAGAATGAGTACGGCTATAGAATAAAATAGTTTTATAGAAGTGCCAATCAGAAACCCAATAAGAGAGCCTAATCCGCTGTTTAAGGCTTTTGTAAACGTTCCGCCTGCGGCTAAATCTCCCACAATTGTTCCTATGAGTGGCCCTAGAACGATGAAAATCACTCCAACGCCAGTAAGCGAGAAAATTAGACCAACGACAACGCCAATCATGCCACCAATAACTCCTGCTCTTGAAGAGCCAAACTTTTTAGCTCCTAAAACAGGAACTACATAGTCTAGTCCAGTAACCAAAAGCATGAGAATCCCGGAAACCACGAGAGCGGTTGTGCTAATCTCATATTCCGGTAGAAAATAGAATAAGAGTAAAGAGCACCAACTAATAGCAGGGCCCGGTAAGGCTGGAATAATACAGCCTAGAATACCAATGCCGTTTATCAGCAATCCGATTAAAAGAATTGCTATTTCTGCCATCAGTAGGCTTTAGGCATAACCAAGGCCAGAATAAGATAAAGTAGAATGCCACTACCTCCCATAAATAGGAATATGATAAAGGCAATTCTTACTACGGTTGGGTCTAGGTCGAAATGTTCGGCCAAACCAGCGCAAACACCGAGGATTTTGCCTTGCTTTCTTGAAAGTTTCTTGTTGCTCATAGCTATAGATTAAAACGGTAAATCGTCTTCGCCAATATCGTCAATATTCGTTGGAGCAGGACCAGAGCTTGCGGTTGCAGTAGGCATATCAGCCATTGGGTCCAGCGGAGGAGGAATTGGAGCACCTTCACCAGCTTGTGCAGCTTCAACTCTCCAAGCCTGAAGATTAACGTAATACTTTCCGTTGTATTCGTTTCCGCGCAAGTTGAAACTTACTTTAATTGTATCGTTTTCCTTAAACCTGTCTATTACAGAGGTTTTGTCTTTAATAAGTTCAAACTTGATGTCTTGAGGATACTGCTCCTCAGTTGTTAGAACAAATTCTCTTTTAGTAAAACCGCTTGCGAAAGATTGTACTTCCATTACAGTTTTCAACTTTCCGCTTACTTCAAATGATGCCATTACTGCTAATTATTTTATGCAAAAGTAGTCCCGATAAAGCAGGACGAAAATTTATTGATGTGAAGTTTTAACTATTTCTCAACGGAAGCCAGAATAGTCTGGGTAGGGAAGGCAAAATCGAGCCCAGCTTCATTAAACCGTTCTAGGATTTCCATTTTAATCTCAGAATTAAGATTAAAAACGTCTTCTCCTTTTTTGATATAGAAGATGAACTTGATATTCAAGGAGAAATCTCCGAAAGAGTCAAACAATTCAAGGTGTTTCTCTTCTAGATGGCTAGCAAATTTTGCATGCACATCTGCCAAAATTGAGAGCGCCAGTTTCATTTTTTCTGGCTTAGTATCATACGTAAGTCCGAAAACTAGGATAACTCTTCTGCTTGGTTCTGCCGATACATTTTCAATGGCCGATTCTGCAAAAACCTTGTTCGGAATAGTGATTAATCGTCCCTCGAAAGTTCTAATTCTTGTACTACGAATACCAACTTCTTCAATAATTCCCTCGTGAGAATCAATCTTAATCCAATCCTTAATGGTAAACGGCTGGTCAACAAAAATGGTAACACCACCAAAGATGTTTGCCACAGTGTCTTGCGCTGCTAACGCGAGTGCCAAACCACCAATTCCTAGTCCAGCAATAAGCGCACCTACATCATAACCCGCATTGTTTAGGCCAACAATTATGGCAAGTATCCAGACTAAAGCATGAATGCCTTTTCTAAGTATTGGAAGAAGCTGATCGTCTAAGTCGCTGTCAGAATCTTCAATAATTGGAACCAAATACTCTTCAATAAGCGCATCAATCAATCGGTTAATTAACCAAGCAATATTGAAAATGATGAGCAGGTAATAGATGCGGTTTATCCAAATATGACCTGCATCTGGCAAGTTGAGCATATCTAAACCGTACCAAATACCCAAAATGGCAATGGCAAAGGAAATAGGTTCCTCTATCATATCAATGATAATATCATCGATATTGGTTTTGGTCTTCTGCGTTAGCTTTTTTACAACGTTACTCAGAACCCAAAAAACAGCGCGGCCAAGCAGTACACTACCTAGAATAATAGCGAATGCCAGAAGCCATTCACCAACGGTGTTCCAATAAAAGTCCTTTTCTAAGAACTCCATCATCTTAACTCAGTTTTGCAACAGCTTCTAGTGCCTTTTCGTACTCTGGTTCGTGAACAATGTCTTCAACCAGCTCTACGTAAGTAATCTTGTTTTTCTTGTCGAGAACAAAAACGGCTCTTGCTAAAAGGTTTTTTAGCGGGCTGTTTACCATCTCTACGTTGTACTCATTTGCAAAATCAGAATATCGGAAGTCTGAAACCGCTTTAAGATTTTCAATTCCTTCTGCACCACAAAAACGCTTAAGCGCAAACGGAAGGTCTTTTGTAATAGCCAAACAAACCGTGTTGTCTAGTTTAGAAACCGCCTCGTTAAACTTCTTTGTTTCTAAAGCGCAAATTCCAGTATCAATGCTTGGCATAGAAAGAATAATCTTATTCAGTCCTTCTAAATCATACAAGCTTTTCTCAACCATGTCTGATTGCACATATGTGAAGTCGGGTGCAATTTCTCCTACTTCTGGGATGTACCCCTTTAGCAATACTAGACTTCCTTTCAGTTTTACGGTTTCTTTTCCTTCTGCCATTATCTTGTTTTTAAGCTGCGCGAAATTAGAAATTTGATATGAACTAGAGGAACGTATATTCGTATTTCTAAGCTCTAAAAATGAAGTTCATTAAAGCGTTCATTGTTGTCTTACTGCTGTGCACATCGGTGCTGGTGCTTATTGGTGTTTTTATTCCTGAAATAGACAAGCAAATTGAGATGAATGTTAAGGCACCCGTTGTTTCTGTTTATGCAGGAATGATGAATACTCAAGATATGCCTGAATGGGTTGAGAGTTTGCAAAAAATAGAGCGTACAGGTGGCATTTTGGCCATGCCGGGAAGTACATTCGATTTGCACTTTGAAAGCAAGGAAACCGATGTTGCGTATCAGTTAGAAATACTGGAAATGGTTCCGTTGCAATCTATTAAATATCGGTTGTATAACGATATGTTAGACATAGAGGTGAGTACAAAATTTGGAATAAATGGAGTAAGTACGGACGTAGATACCTTTGTTCAGGTAAAGGGAAACGACTTCTTGGTAAAATGCTTTTTACCGTTAATGCGCTCGGTTGTAATGGACGAGTTTGAAAATAATTTTCAGAATTTCAAGGAGCTGCAAGAACGCTGAAAATCAGCCGTTAACACCGGCCGTGTTACGTTCTGGTATTAGCTCTTTTTCCAACTTGTAAAGAAGGTGGTCCGTTAGAACCGCCAAGCCTTTATCAAACGTAATATTGTTGGTAATAATAATGTTGGAGTCGTCTCTATATGGCTTCAGAAATTTCTTGTAAGATGGCACCACATGGTTTTCCCATTGGTATCTCACCACACTTTCAGGATATCCGCGCTCGTCTCTATCGCGCTTAATTCTTCGCTCAAGCTTTAGCTCTTCCCTTACATCTAAATACACACGTAAATCAAGAAGCTGTCTTATTTCTGGGTAATGGAAAACGAACAAACCCTCTACAACAAGTAAAGGCGCTGGTTCAATTACAACGGTTTTTGGCTCTTGTCCATCGTTGTTAAATGTGTATTCCGTAAAGCTGATTGCTTCTCCACTTAACAAGCGAGAAATGTCATTGAAAAAGGCTGTTTTATCTATGGATGTCGGTAAATCGAAATTCACCTCTCCGTTTTCGTCTTTTTCTTGCTCGGCCTTTGGCTTGTAGTAATTGTCTTGGGAAATTATACTGACGCTTCCTGCTGGTAAATCGTCTTTCAGTCGGTTAAGAAAAGAGGTCTTTCCAGAAGCGCTGCCGCCAGCAATACCCACTACATACTGTTGCTTTCCCATTTGCTGCAAAGATATTGTTTAACAGATGCAGGACACTTTTCTCAAATATCCGAGCTTTCTTTGTGTCCTCGCGGTTACAATGACAAAGCAATCTACTTCTGGCTATCAATTGTCTCTTCAAGATTTGGAGGGACTAAGCAACTATCTAACCGTAACAGGGAAACTGCGGGCCGAAGAAAAGCTTTCGAGAATCTCCATTGCTGGAGAAGGGAACATGAACGTGGTAGTGCGAGTTAATACTACAGATAGGTCTTTTATTCTAAAGCAGTCTAGGTCTTATGTTCAGAAATACCCTACGGTTGAGGCTCCGATAAATAGAATTAATGTTGAGGCTGAGTTTTATTCGCTCCTCGGGAATAACGGAGTTTGGCAAAAGTCATCGCCAAAAGTTCTTTGGTTCGATGAAGAAAACCGAATTCTGTGCTTAGAAGATTTGGGGAGTAGTTCAGACTTTTCTAACATCTACAAGAAAGACACAGATTTAGTTAAGTCTGAGATTTCGGAGTTAGCGAGCCTGATTTCGGAATTGCATTCTGCTGGAATAGAGTCGGAACCGATAGAAAACACTGCAATGCGCGAGCTTAATCACGCGCATATGTACGTCTTGCCGCTGCAAGAAAATAATGGCTTCGATTTGAACTCCGTTTTGCCTGGTTTGCAAGAGAAAACCGAAAAGTTTAGGGCAGACGGAAAGTTGAAGAGGTGTGCTAAAAAGCTAGGAGATATTTACCTGGAAAAGAAAGGTAGAACATTGCTTCACGGAGATTTTTATCCTGGAAGTTGGTTGAGAACTGCCGATGGAATAAAACTCATAGACCCAGAATTCTCTTTTCAAGGACGGCCGGAATTTGAACTAGGCGTGGCCATTGCGCACCTAAAGCTTGCTCAGCAATCCAATAGTATTATGAAGGATTTGTTCGTGTATTATCATTTCAACAAAAAGTTTGATGGCTCACTTTTTACCAAGTTTGCCGGAATGGAAATAATAAGAAGGCTAATTGGTCTTGCTCAACTTCCATTGGAGCTGGACTTAAACGAGCGTCTCGATTTGCTTGATGAGGCTTACGATTTGGTCATTCACGGATGAGGTTTTTTGTCATTTTTCTTTTTGTCATTTTTCCGTTTTCTCTTCTGGCCCAAACCAAAAGAGTTTGGATTGATACGGATATTATGATTGGCAAATTCCGGAGAGATGTGGATGATGGCTTAGCCCTGATTCTTGCCCTTCGAGATACTAACTTTCATATTGAAGGAATAAGCTTTGTGCATGGAGTTGATTATGCTGAAAAAGTGACGGCAAAACTGCTCAATTGGTACGCGCCAAATCGCAATATTCCAATCTACAAAGGTTCTGATGATAGCTCCGGTTTTGGGAAGATAACGCCAGCAGTAACTGCAATTATTGAAGCCTTGGAGCAAGAGCCAATGTACATTTTGGCACTTGGGCCCATGACTAATCTTGGAACTGTTCTGCAATTGAGGCCCGATCTGCACAAGAATATTCTAGGTCTGTCATACTGTGCTGGTAGAAGGCCCGGAATGTTGTTCAATCCTGGTGCTGGAAAGGTGAGGTTCTCTGACTATAATTTCGATTTAGACCCTAAGTCTTCTGAAACACTTTTAACTGTTGATTTTCCAGTTGTACTCTCAGGATACGATTGCTCAGACAGCCTTTTTTTGAACAAGTCAGATTTTGTTCACCTCAAAAAGAGTGAGAATAAAGGCGATAGATGGTTGTACAAACAACTGAAAGAGTGGAATGGGTTATGGCGCACTTTTATTGGTTCAAAACAAGGTTTCATTCCGTTCGATTGCTCAACAGTTGGAGCTCTTTTTTATCCGCAGGAATTTAGCGGAAACGATGCCATTGCGGCTTATGTAAAAGTGGATAAGAACGATTCTAAACACACCGTTTCAACTCCAACCAAGCCGTATTTGTATGTTGGCGAAAATGCTGATGGTAAAATAGTCAATTACTGCGATTACACGAAGCAGGTTTTTAAGCAGAGACTTTTAAAGGCAATTGATCACCCAGATTATCGTTAGGCTGTTCTATCTTTAGCCGTTGTCTAAAAATTTCAAAAACGTACTTCTTTTAGCCATTCTCACGGTTGCCGCAAACATGGTTTGGGCTTCCGGTGTGGATGGAAAAGTTACCGATGAGGATGGTGCCGCAGTACCGTTTGTTACCGTTTATATTGAGGGAACAACCATCGGAACAACAACCAATTCTGAAGGAGGTTACCACCTCGATTTAAAGGATGGTTACCACACTATTGTGTTCAGGTATGTTGGCTATAAAACCAACATAAAACCAGTTACCGTTAACGGTCCTACCCGTTTAGATGTGGTGCTGAAGCGGGTGGTTTTTCAATTAGGAGAGGCACAGGTTGATGGAAACGAAGACCCAGCTTATAGGATTATGCGTTTGGCACGCTCTAGACGAAAGTTCTACCAGAGGCAAGTAGATGATTATTCTTGCAAGGTTTATGTGAAGGGGCTGAACTACGTTAAGAACCTTCCTAAGCGAATTTTAGGAAGGTCGTTAGATGTAAGCGGTTTGGACGAAACCCGAAGTGGGATTGTTTATCTCTCCGAGAGTTTTAGTGAGTTTCATTTTAAGGCGCCAGATAAAACCAAAGAGCGTGTAATTGCTTCTAAAGTAAGCGGTAATTCGCAGGGCTTCACTTGGAATAATGCCACCAGTCTCAACTTCAATTTTTACGATAGAACCTACAACCTTGAAGGGCTAAGTGACAGAGATTTAGTTTCTCCGTTATCGCCATCGGCCAATCTCTATTACCGTTATGTCTATAGAGGTTTTTATGTCGAGGATTCGATAATTGTAAATCGCATTGAGCTGATTCCGAAGGTTACGGGAGTGCCGCTTTTTAAAGGGCACATTTTTATCCAGGAGAACACATGGCGTATTCATGGAGTGGATATTTTCATGACCAAAGAGTCAGGAATTGACTTTGTGGATACGGTAAAAATGAAGGTCGATTTTATCCCAATAACGGACGATTTGTGGATGAAAAGCAACCTCAGTTTTGACTTTGCTTTTAACGTGAAACTGTTTAAGGTTAAAGGATGGGGAACGTTTACTTCCGTGTTTTCTGATTACAGCATTCGTAAGTATGCCAAGGATACAACTCGGATAGACAGGTATGCGGAAATAGAGGAGCCGACAGAGGAAGAATCGGACGAAGAGGTAGAAGCGAGTAGCAGAAAATCTTCAAGCGTAGCTTCAGATATTACCAAGTTTGATTTTGAAAGTTGGAAGAAAGGCCCTGTGCTAAAGGTTGAGTCTGAAGCCAATGAAAAAGACGAGGCCTTTTGGAACGAGATAAGAACCGTTCCGCTCACGGAACTAGAGCAGAAGGATTACCAACGGAAAGACAGTATAGAAGTGGTCAAGTCCACCGTGGCTTACAAAGATTCCATCGACAAGAAAAACAACAAGTTTGCAATCCGCAATTTGCTCTACGGCTACACGTATCAAAACACAGAAAAAGAATTCGATCTAAACTTCCAGTCTCCGTTAACGGCAGTGCAATTCAATACAGTTGAAGGGTATTTGATTAACTACAAGATTGAGTTCACCAAGAGGAATGAGGACAAGGGAACTCGACTTACCGTGAACTGGACCAACCGCTACGGTTTTGCTTCAAAAAGATATTACTCAAACGGAGGTTTTCGGTATCGGTTCAATAGAAGGAATAGGATGTCGGTTTACGCCACCGGAGGACATTTTGTGGAACAGTTTAGTCGGGGTGCCATAAACACAACAGTCAATTCTCTTTACTCGGTTTTGTTGGAGGAAAACTATATGAAGCTTTATGAGCATTCCTACGGAAATGCAGGTTGGGGTATGGAAATATTTAATGGCTTTAGATTGAATACTTCGGTTTATTTCGGACGAAGAAATGCATTGGAAAATGCCAACAATCTTGGGAATACGTTTGTAGATTACAAGGAGAAATATTTCTCGTTGAACGAGCCTGGTAATGAATCGTTGTCATTTAATGCGGCAGAGTTTCAGTCTAATATGGCGCTAAAATGGAGTTTGGGTTTTAGCTATCGGCCAGGACAGAAATACATGGAACGCCCCAATCGCAAAATTAATTTGGGTTCAAAATGGCCGCTTTTTGTTTTCTCTTACACAAGAGGGATTGGCGGTTTTGGGAAATTGGATGCTAATTACGATCACCTCAAACTCAGAATTTCTGACGACCATTCTTTAGGTATGGTTGGTCGTTTTGAATGGCAGGTTGGAGTAGGGGGCTTCCCGAATGCTAAGTTTGTTCCGTTTACGGATTGGGCACATTTTTCTACATCAAAGGTTCATGTTGCGCCAAGTGGTTTAGGTTGGTTTATGGCACTGCCTTACTACGCTGCCAGCACAAACGCTTATTTTATTGAGGCGCATGCAGAGCAACACTTTAACGGATTTATTCTGAATAAAATTCCACTTATAAAGAAGTTGAAGATGCAAGTTGTAGGCGGATTTCATTACCTCTACGAACCTACTTATGGCCATTATTGGGAAGCTACAGTTGGGATAGAAAACATCTTCAAGTTAATACGTGTTGACTTCGTTGCTCCATTCAGAGAATCAGGTGTTCAAGACTTCACTTTCCGGTTTCAACTCGGCTTTTGACCTTAAGCGGACAACCCGCTCAATTTGCCAATGTCTTTATCGGGCGTAAACGGCTATAAAATGTAATTTAGCCAGTTGTTAAAATCTACAAGAAGGATGAAGAAAATTACAGGGTTACTCGTGGCACTTGTTGCGTTAATTTCTACCCAAAATGCAGTTGGGCAAATGGTTATTGACGATACGCAAACTGCAACACAATTAGTTGAGGATGTGCTGCTTGGTCAAGGTGTGGTGGTTTCCAATATTACGTTTACGGGAGACCAAGGACAGATTGGATATTTTGATGCAACCAACGCTGCTTTTCCAATTGCAGAAGGTGTTGTAATGGCATCCGGAAACGTAACAGACATTCCCGCAGGAGGAGGCACATTTGCAAGCACAATTGTTGGTGGTCCTGGAGACGCAGATTTAGATGTGGTTTCTAGTGCAGGAACTAACGATGCGGTGGTGCTTGAGTTCGATTTCGTGCCAACAGGAGATTCAATTATGTTCGATTACATTTTTGGTTCTGAGGAGTATCCAGAGTTCGTAAATGCAGGATTTAATGACGTGTTTACTTTCATTATATCTGGTCCTGGGTTTGCAGGTCCGTTTGCAAACGGTGGAGTTAATATTGCGCTTATTCCTGGCACAACTACGCCAGTAACTATTGATAATGTTAATGATGGGTTAAACAACCAGTATTATGTTGATAATCAAACCGGAGGCGCAGACGGTGTTGTTTACGATGGTTACACGGTAACTTTAACCGCCTTAGCTGAGGTGGTTTGTGGAGAAACGTATCACCTCAAATTTGCGATTGCAGATGCCGGAGATTCTAGCTTTGATTCTGGCGTTTTTCTTGAGGCACGAAGCTTTAACTCAAACGCAGTTAGTGTAAATATTGAAACGGCATCTGGCTCTGTTGAAGATGGCGGAGGTTGGATTGTAGAAGGTTGTACTCCTGCAGATATAACGTTTACTCGACCGGCTGCAGCCGCAGATTCTACTGATGCTATTCCTGTTTATATTTCAGGAAGTGCCATAAATGGAACTGATTACACAGGGATTCCTGACACGGTGTTCTTTGCAATTGGTGATACTTCGGTGTCTGTTACAATTGAGGCAACAGATGATATTCTGAATGAGGTTGGAGACAGTATTGTAATTACCGTCTATTCCTTGAATTTGTGTGGAGACACGATAGTTTCTACAGGAACAATTCAAATTTATGACGCTGGGTTCTATTCTTATGAAACGGAAATTACTGGAGAAAGTGTTGTTGAGTGTGCTGGAGATTCAGTGCTTCTGGTTGCGTCTTCCACCTTAGGAAACCCGATATATGATTATGACTGGAACAACTTCCTCACCGGAGATAGTATATGGATTCAGCCATCCGCAGACACAATTTTAGTGGTAGAAACGGAAGATGCTTGCGGTACCGAGGCCTTGCCCGATACGTTCTTAATTCAATATTTGGTTAATCCAGACCCAACGGTAAATATTAGCGGTCCAACAGACTTTAACTGTGTTCCTCAGTCTGTAAACCTAAGTGCCAGCGGCTCTTTGGGAAACACACCATACGTTTACTTGTGGAATACGGGTTCTGGGTCAGCTAATATCAGTCCAACGCTTACTTCAGATACGCTGTTTTCTGTTATAGCAATCGACCAGTGTGGTGTGCAGTCTGAACCAGATACCATCTACATTAATCAGAATCCGGTTGCGGTTCCTAACATTCAAACAAGCTTAGACGTAACGTTAGATTGCCCTGGAGATATGGCAACCCTTACAGCTATTGCTTCGGGCGGAGTTCAGCCTTATGAGTATAACTGGAGTGTTACAAATGAAACCACAAGTACAATTGATGTACAGCCATCTACAACAACCGAGTATGTAATTACGGTTACAGATGATTGTTTTGAAGGAGAAGTAACCGACACAATATTGGTTACGGTTGAACCTTATGTTGCGCTTTCAATTTCATTGTCAGATACAACTGTAATGTGTCCTGGCGATGCGGTTATGTTAGAGGCTTTGGTTTCTGGCGGTAACGATCCCATTAACGTTTCGTGGAGCGATTCTAATACAGGTTACACCAACGGATTTAATGCCAATACAACTACAACTTTAACGGTTACTGCGAGCGATGATTGCGGAAATTCTATAAATGATGACGTTACCGTAAACGTTCCTAATTTGGATGCATTGACGAGTTCTATATTGAATGCAGACTTACTTTTTGGAGATACGGTAATTGTTTGTGAAGTATGGTCAGACACTCTTACTTCCGCAGTTAGTGGAGGTCTTCCGCCATACACGTATCAATGGAATGGCATGTTTGTTGAAGGTTCGATGACCAACGATTCTGCGATGATTACAATTCCATTTGAGCTTGAAGGCGACACTTCCGTTACAGGAATTCACAGTCTTACAATTACTGACCAGTGCTTAGAAGAAACAACTTCAGATGTTGTTGTTCAGGCAATTAACTGCGATGTAGTTCAGCCAGGGATTTTCAACCCAAATTCAGAATTTGGTGGTACGGCAGACTTCTGCGGAAACACGCCACAGAACAACGTTTTTAACCTACCGTGCTTAAACCTTTACCCTGGGAATAAAATGACCATTATGGATAGATGGGGAAGAAAGTGCTACCAGGTAGAAAACTACCATCTAGCTCCTTGGGATGGCGGAAATCAAGCAGAAGGAACGTACTTCTATGTTTGCGAATTACCAGGCGATAAAGAAGCAGTTAAAGGTTATTTTCAATTAGTTAGATAAGAGAACATGAAAAAAGTATTTCTCCCATTTGCATTTATCCTAACCCTGTTGGGTACAAGCTTAACATCTTGCGATGTTTTGGAGCAACTATTAAGCTCTGGAGATGCCACGGAAGCACTAAAAGAAGCCCTAAGAGTAGGTTCAGATACTGCTGTTTCGAACGGAGGTTCGTTAGATGGCTACTTCGCTAACCAAGCCATAAAAATTCTACTACCGTCAGAGGCAACTGTAATTGTTGATGTCATTAATCAAGTGCCCGGTGTTGGTCCAGCTTTGGTAGATGAAGTTGTTTTGAAACTAAACAGAGCTGCGGAAAACGCTGCACCCGAGGCAAAAGACATTTTATTAAATGCTATTTTAAATATTACAATTACAGATGCTATTGGTATTGTAAATGGTAATGATGATGCAGCTACCATGTACTTAAGGGAAGCAACCCATTCGGATATTGCTGCGCTTTTTCAGCCACATATCGAAAATTCGTTAGATCAGGTTGGAGCACAATCTGCCTGGGGGTCTTTAACCTCTAACTACAACACGGTTGCTCCAATCTTAGGTCAGCCACAAGTAAATACAGATTTAGCCGATTATACAACCAATAAGGCACTTGATGGATTGTTCCATTTAGTAGCCGAGGAAGAAGGAAAAATCCGAGAAGACCCAGTTCACCGAGTAAGCGAAATTTTAGAACAAGTGTTCGGAGACGGAAACTAATTAACAAGCAAAAACAAAACCCAAATAATGAAACAACTATTTACTGCGCTTGTCGCAATTGCAATTACGCTACCAACCCTAGCGCAAAAGAAGTTTGAAGGATCAATCACTTTCGGACTAGAGTACAAAGATCTTCCAGCCGAAATGGCTGCAATGGAAGCCATGTTGCCAGACGAAATGACAACAAGAGTTAAAGGCGATAAAACACGCATGGAGCAATCTATGGGTATGGGTATGAGTCAGGTGACGATTACCGATATGAAAAAGAAATCTGGAATGTTGCTTATGGACATGATGGGCAAGAAAATGGCCGTTGAAATGTCTAAAGACGAGCTAGATAAAATGGACAAGAAAGACAAGTCTAAGAAGCCAGAATTCAAATATGTAGATGGAACAAAAGAAGTTGCCGGCTACAAGTGTAAGAGAGCATTGGTAACAATGGAAGGAATTGGCGAAATGGAATTGTACTACACAGAGGATATTCCTTCTGGCGCTAGCACACAGTTTGAAGGACTGAAAGGATTTCCGCTAGAATACACGATGGATGCTGGTCAGTTTAAAATTAAAATGACAGCTAAAGAGGTGAAAAGCGAAAAGCTTGATAAAAGCCTTTTCGAAATTCCAGAAGGATTTCAAAAAATGACTTTCGAAGAATTTCAGAAGTCAATGGGCGGAATGATGGGAGGTTAATTCTCAGCCTAAAACGAAATTTAAAAGCACTCTTCGGAGTGCTTTTTTTATGCCCGTTCGGTTGTGAACAACCCATGTTCCAGTGGTGAATAATGCCTTGAAATAAACGCAACTTTACGGGTAATGAAATTCTCTGAACTAAACCTGCACGAAAGCCTGATGGAAGGCTTAGATGCAATGGGCTTTGAAGAAGCCACTCCAATACAAGAACAATCAATTCCTGAGTTGGTAAAAGGCCGTGATATTGTAGGCTGCGCTCAAACAGGAACTGGAAAAACGGCAGCGTTTCTAATTCCAGTCATAGAGCGCGTTATTAAAAGCAAAAACTCGGGCGTAAAAGCGGTTGTGATTGCTCCAACCCGAGAGCTTGCTATTCAAATTGATCAGCAGTTGCAAGGTTTGGGTTACTTCGGTGGCGTTTCTTCCATTGCCATTTATGGAGGTAAAGACGGCACGTCTTGGGATTTTGAGAAATCATCTTTACAAGGCGGAGCCGATGTAATTATTTGTACGCCAGGTCGCCTTATTGCCCACATGGGCTTCAATTATGTCAACTTCGACAAGTTAGAGTGTCTGATTATGGATGAAGCCGACAGAATGCTCGATATGGGATTCCATGACGATATCATGAAGATTGTAGAGCTTACTCCAAAGTCGAGACAAACAATGCTGTTTTCGGCCACTATGCCGCCTAAGATTAGGAAGCTTGCAGAAAAGCTTCTCAACGACCCAATCAGCGTGGAAATAGCTATTTCAAAGCCATCTGAGAACATCAAGCAATTAGCTTATCTAATTCATGACGACCAGAAGGATAGGTTGCTGGAGTTGTTGATGGCAGAGCAAGAACAAGTAAACAGTTGCATCATATTTTGTTCGCGTAAAACGGCCGTTAAATCGGTTAACCGAACGCTTCAGAAAAAGGGCTGGAAGTCGCGAGCAATCTCTTCTGACTTAGACCAAAAGGAACGGGAAGATGTATTGTCAGGGTTTCGAAATAAGAAGTTCAACTTCTTAGTCGCTACGGATGTAATGTCTCGGGGAATTGACATCGATAATATTGAGATAGTTGTCAATTATGAAGTGCCGAAAGATGCAGAAGACTACGTTCACCGTATTGGTAGAACGGCTAGGGCTGGAGCCTCAGGGTTAGCCATCACACTTGTCAATTCGTTTGATATGAGGGGTTTTGGTGACATTGAAAGGCTCATTGAAAAAACCATTGAAAAGCCTGCTTTACCTGGTGGACTAACTGGCCCTGATTACAACCCGAACGAGAAAAGAAGTGGAGGTGGAAACCGAAATGGGGGCGGAGGCAAAAAGCGTTTCGATAATAGGGGCGGAGGAAATGGCAGTAAGAAGAAACGACCTTTCAATCCTAAATGGAAGAAGCGAAAGAAGACTGGAGGTTCGGGTGGTAACGCTGGAGGAAACACTCAAAATTCTTAATTAACTTTTGTTCTTTGTAAGGTATATTTGTCATTAGTGGGTTTATTTGCTAATTTTGACAGGTATAGTTTACAATGAACTGGCAATTACAACTGGAAAATGAAGTGCTTATCGAACTCGGTAAGCGCATTAAGTCTCTGCGTAAGAATGCAGGGATGAATCAAACTCAGCTTGCAGAGCGAGTAGGAGTAAGTCGAGTAAGCATTAGCGAGATTGAGCGTGGTTCTAATACCACCATCACCACATTTCTGCGCATTCTAAAAGTCTTCAATAGGCTAGATGCACTAGAAGAGATTCTGCAAGTGCCAAGTATTTCGCCAAAAGAGTTGTTTGAACAACAGAGTAAGAAACGCAAGCCGTGAGTAACGTTCGGGTTAAAATTTGGGATGATACGGTTGGCTATCTCACATGGGATTCGCAAAGAAATACGGCTGTTTTCGAACTTGATTCTGCGTATCAAGAAGCGAGTTACAACCTTTCGCCATTGTTATTAGACAAACAGCAACGCCTGCATTTTGGCGGAGCGTATGATGGCCCATATTTGGGATTACCATCAATGATTGCGGACAGTCTTCCGGACCGTTTCGGGAACCGTGTTTTTCAGGAATGGTTAACGCAAAACAACTACCATCTAAACGATTTAAATTCCGTAGATCGATTAATGTATGTGGCAACTCGCGGAACAGGCGCACTTGAGTACGAGCCAGGAAAGGATGTAATTGGTTCTATCAGCCAGGTTGACTTTAACGAACTGGCGGATGTTTCCAAGAAAATCATCGAAAACAAGTACGAATACTCTGATTTTGTCAAGAACCAAGAGGCTTTGCAGCACATTCTAACCATTGGTTCTTCGGTTGGTGGCGCGCAGGCAAAAGTGCTGGTTTCAGTTCACAATAAAACCGGAGAATTACGTGCTGGAGATGTGCTACATCAAGATGCCGGCTTCGATTATTACATCGTGAAACTGGCGTATGATTCCGAAACCCCGTGGGGAGCGGAGAAAACCAGCGTTGAGTACGCGTATCATCAAATGGCGTTAGAATGTGGCATTAATATGATGCCTTGCGAATTGCTAGAAACAGGTGATTCGCTTCATTTTAGAACCAAACGATTTGATAGGGTAGAAGGGCAGAAACTTCACACGCAAACACTGGCCGCGTTAACTAGTTATTCCAATAGAAATGTTCCGTTTAGCTACGAACAGGTTTTTAGGATAATGGAGCGCTTACAAGTTTCGCATAGAGACAAGGAGCAACTGTTTAAGCAGATGGTTTTTAATGTGGCTTCCTGCAACATGGACGATCACATGAAAAATTTTGGTTTTATCATGGAAAGAAGTGGCGAGTGGAAGTTGTCGCCAGCATACGACTTAACCTATCCTTTTGACCCATACTTGCCAAGTATGATGTTTCATAAAATGAGCATCAACGGAAAAACCAAGAATATTAAACTCAATGATGTCTTGGCCGTTGGACAATTGGTGGGTATTCGGAATGCTAAAGGATTGGTTAGCCAAATCTGCGAAGCTGTGGCCAGTTTCTCAACTAAAGCACAGCAATTGAAGATTAGTAAACGGACAATCAAAACGGTTCAGGCTGAATTGGAAAAGCGTATTGCGTTACTTCAGTAATGTCCAAATGGCCATTATTCCAATTCACTCAACTCCAACCACCTGAACTCCTTTTCTTCCAGCTCATCAGACACCTTCTGAAACTGCGCTGATATTTCCATCAGTTTTTCATGGTCATCAACCACAGATTCCATTTCAACGGTTAATTCAGCTTTGCGCTTTTCCAGTTTGGGAATGTCAACGTCAAGTTGCCCCAATTCCCGCTTTTCGTTAAAGCCCATTTTGCCTTTGGAGGCTTGGCTTTCAGTTTCTTTCTGGACTTTCTTAGCCGCTGCTTTTTTCTTTTTCTCGTCCTCTAATGCAAAACGGTATTTGTCATAATTACCCACAAAACCACGAATTTTACCGTTTCCTTCAAAGATGAAAAGTTGGTCAACCAGCTTATTCATAAAGTGCCTATCGTGAGTCACGATTAGTAAACAGCCCTCAAACTCCAGTAAGAAATCTTCAAGCACATTTAAAGAGAGTAAATCAAGGTCGTTTGTTGGCTCATCCAGAATCAAGAAATTCGGATTAGCTATAAGAACCGTCAGTAAATACAATCGTTTTTTCTCTCCACCGCTCAGTTTATCGATGTATTGGAAATGCTGACTTCGCGGAAAAAGGAAACGTTCTAATAGTTGAGCAGCTGAAATCGTTTTTCCCTTTTTAAGCGGAATGAATTCGGCAATATCCGTGATGACTTCCTTCACTCGTTTCCCCTCTTTCATCTCCAGACCATCCTGTCCGTAGTAACCGAACTTGATGGTTTCGCCCTTCACAATCTTGCCGCTATCGGGTTCAACCTGCTCCATAATCATTTTCAGAAGCGTAGATTTTCCACTTCCATTAGCACCTACAATTCCGATTCGTTCTCTTCTTCTGAACTTATGGTCGAAGCTTGTCAGCAATACATTATCGCCATACGCTTTACTCACTTTATGGAACTCAAGAATCTTGCTTCCCATGCGTTGCATGTTCACCTCCATCGTGAGTTCATCCTTCTTTAGATTGGTCTTGGCAACTTTCTCTGTATCGTAAAAAGCGTCTTCACGAGATTTGGATTTGGTGGTTCGAGCCTTGGGCTGTCTCCGCATCCAATCCAGCTCCTTTCTGTAGAGGTTCTTGGCCTTATCAACGTTTGCCGCTTCAACCTCTTGGCGCGTTGCGCGATTACTCAGGTAAACCGAGTAATTCCCCTTGTGTTTGTACAGCTGACCATTGTCCAACTCAATAATCATATTGCAAACCTCATCCAAGAAAACCCTGTCGTGCGTTACCATTAAGATGGTTCGTTCCGATGAACCGAGAAAACCTTCCAGCCATTCAATCATCTCAATGTCGAGGTGGTTGGTTGGCTCATCCAAAATCATCAAATCTGGTTGCTCTATGAGCATTTTAGACATGGCAACTCGTTTCACCTGTCCGCCTGAAAGCGTGCTGATTTTCTGTTCAAAATTGGTGATGTTCAAAGAAGTAAGAATCTCTTTCGCCTGAGCTTCAATGTCCCAGGCATTGTGTCTGTCCATGGCATCGAAAGAGCGTTGCATGCGGTCTGGGTCGCCTTCATCAAGCATGGCTTCTTCATATTCCCGAACCACCGACATAATCTCGTTGGTTGGGTCGTAAATCGCATCCATGACAGAATGATTCGGATTCAATTCCGGCTCTTGCTGAAGATATCCGATGGAGATTCCATTTCGCGTAACCACTTCTCCAGATTCGGAAGGTTCTAGCCCAGCCAAAATGCGAAGCATAGAAGTTTTTCCAGTTCCATTTTTGGCAACCAAAGCCATTTTCTGGCCTTTGTCAATTCCAAAGGTGATTTCTTGAAATAGAATTCGGTCTCCATAGGACCGACTTAGATTTTCTGCTGATAGGTAGTTCAAAAGGAGATTTCAGATAATAGAATTCAGACGTCAGAATTTGCCGCGAAGTTCGTTAATTCTGCTGCGTCATGCTGAACTTGTTTCAGCATCCATTCAGACCCTGAAACAAGTTCAGGATGACAGGACATCAAGTCTTCGCCTTCTTCAAGACTTTCTCCTTAATACTCTCAGCCGTTGCAGATTCCTTGCATTTAGCTAATTCCTCCGGTGTTCCTTCAAACACAACCGTTCCTCCGTTTTTGCCACCCTTTGGACCAAGGTCAATGACATGGTCGGCACATTTGATGACGTCTGGGTGGTGTTCAATTAGAATAATAGAATGCCCGTTATCAAGTAAGGCGTTGAAAGCTTTCAGAAGTTTGTGAATATCGTGGAAGTGGAGTCCAGTTGTTGGTTCGTCAAAAATGAAAAGCGTTTTTCCAGCATTCTTTCCTTTGGTAAGGAATGAAGCGAGTTTAATTCGTTGTGCTTCTCCACCAGAAAGTGTGCTACTGCTTTGCCCGAGTTGCACGTATCCGAGACCAACCTCCTGCAATGGAGCAATCTTCTTAGCCACTTTCGGATTGTGTTGTGAGAAGAACTCCATCGCTTCATCCACGGTCATGCTCAGCACATCGTGGATTGTCTTTCCTTGGAACTTGATTTCTAACACTTCTTGCTTGAACCGTTGTCCTTCACAGCTTTCGCATTTCATGATAATGTCTGCCATGAACTGCATTTCAATCTTCACGGTTCCTTCTCCTTCGCAAACTTCGCAACGTCCGCCAGCAACATTGAACGAGAAATGCTTTGGCTTGTAACCTCTTAATTGTGCAGATTTCTGACTCGAGAAAAGCGCCCGAATCTCATCATACGCCTTTATATAGGTAACTGGATTAGAGCGCGTGGAACGCCCAATTGGGTCTTGATCGACAAACTCAACATCTTCGATGCGGTTCAAATCGCCATCAAGTTTTTCAAATTGACCGGTTTTCAATCCGTATCCACCAAAACGCTTGCGCAGAGCAGGGTAGAGGATGCTTTTCATCAGCGTACTCTTGCCAGAGCCACTTACGCCCGTAATAACTGAAAGACAACCTAGCGGGAACGTGACATCAATTCCTTTTAGATTGTGCTGACGCGCACCAATAACATGGATTTTTCCTTTCGATTTTCGTCTTTGCTCAGGAACAGGAATCTCAAGCTTTCCGCTCAAATAACCCGTTGTGAGCGTATCAGCCGACTTCATCATTTCTTTCAGCGTGCCCTGAAAAACCACTTCGCCACCGTGTGTTCCTGCTTCAGGGCCAATATCAACGATCATGTCTGCGGCAAGCATAATGTCTTCATCGTGCTCAACAACAATTACGGTATTTCCAATATCTCGTAAACGTTTAAGAATAGAAATGAGCCGTTCCGTGTCTTTCGGATGCAATCCAATGCTTGGTTCATCCAATATGTACATGGAACCTACGAGCGAACTTCCCAACGAACTTGCTAAATGGATTCGTTGAGCTTCACCGCCAGAAAGTGTTGCCGATTGCCGATTCAGGTTCAAATAACCCAATCCAACATCTTTCATGTAGCCTAATCGAGATGTAACTTCTTTTAGGATTCGCTTAGAAATTTCCTGCTCAGTTTTGGTCAGTTTGAGTTTGTTGAAGAACTCAGCCAACTCAGAAATGGGAATTAAAACCAAGTCTGAAAGACTTTTGCCGCCCACTTTTACATAAGTGGCGTCTTTCCTCAGTTTGGTGCCTTTACATTCTGGACAAGGCGTTTTTCCGCGATACCGTGAAAGCATAACGCGGTACTGGATTTTATAGCTGTTTTCTTCCAACATTCGGAAGAATGCATGCAAACCTTCGAAGTGTTTGTTGCCATCCCAAAGAAGCTGAATTTGCTCTTCGGTTAGGTCATAAATAGGTCTGTGAATAGGGAAATCGAACTTGTTAGCCGAGTGCACAAGTTGATCTTTGTACTTGCTCATGCTTTCCCCACGCCAGCAAACAACGCCTTCTTCAAAAATGCTGAGAGCCTTGTCGGGCATCACCAAGTCTTCATCAATTCCAATAATGTTTCCGAACCCCTCACATTTCTTACATGCTCCGTAAGGATTGTTAAAGCTGAAAAAGTGCACTGATGGTTCTTCAAAACGAATTCCGTCTGCTTCAAACTCAGTGCTGAATTCGGTTGTTTCATCATCAACCTGAATAAAACAACGGTTGTTTCCTTCAGTGAGAGCCGTTCTGATTGCCTCAGCAACTCTAGAATCCTCTTCCTTGGAGTTGGTTACAAATCTGTCAATGAGCACAGAAAGTTCATTTTCCTCATCTAAGAACGAACCCTCCTCAATCTTATCTATTCTATCAACCTTACCGTTCAGCTTAACACGCGTATAACCTTGATGCTTAAGAATAGTAAATCGCTTACTCAGGGCTTCCTTCGGCATGGTTCCGAAAGGAGCGAACACCATCACTTTTTTGCCATCACCCAGTTTTAGAATGAACTCTGCAATGCTGTCAATTGTATGTCTATTAACTTCTTTCC
>JBMYXX010000007.1:0-28408 GCA_049608805.1 Flavobacteriales bacterium
GCGTGTTGTGTAAAAATGCGTTGGTCACGTTTACTCTGTCATCGGAACCGTCAAATTCCAATGCCTTGTTTATCATTATGTCGGTATTGCCATCGCAATCTTCGTCAGTAGAATTTGCACAAATTTCATCAGCGTATGGGTTAATGTTGATGTCTGTATCATCGCAATCGAGGTTGTTGTTAACCACGTTGGTCATGCTACCGCAGCTCCATGGAGAAACGCCACCAAAACCATCGTTATCCGCATCGACATAAAGCGAAGGATAAGCCCAAGAATTAACCCAGTTTGAAGCTGCTCCTGCAAGTGAGAAGTTTCTCAACTCGCCATCGCCATTGTTGCCTGTATAGTCTTTCAGGGCTTCCAACCAAGTATTGGTTTGAGCTGGCTTTCCGTGGTCGAAATGGTAGTAGCGTTCTAGGTTGGTTTCGTTGCCATCCAACCGAATGTCTTTTCTGTCTTGAATTTGCTGCGCGGTTAATGCCGCAGACCAAATTCTCACCTCATCAATGTCTCCGGTAAACGGGTTTCCGCCATTGTTGTAAGAGCCGATTGTGAACACCGATGTAGTCAAGGTATTAGTAAATGGTAGCGTTCCCGTTACGTTTCCATCCAAATACACAATCATCTGTGTTGCCGTTCGAACAGCGGCCAAATGGTGCCACTGTCCATCAATAACTGATGCTCCAAAATTGTAACCGCCACCGTTCTCAAAGTAGAAGAGTGTTCCACTTCCATTTACACCAATAACCGCACTATTTGTTCCTTCCCAACCCATTATCATTCCGCTAGAAACCGATGTTTTAAACCACGCTTCCATGGTAACATTGGTTTGATGTGGAAACGGATTTGAGATGCTAACGCGATCGTTTGAACCATCGAAATTCAAGGCTTTGTTCACCATTGTGTCGGTGTTTCCATCGCAATCGTCATCATCAGAATTGCCACAAACTTCGTCTGCGTATGGATGAATATTAATGTCTGTATCATCGCAATCTCCGCCTCTTTCGATGGTGTTTGCTGGCTGAATACAAGAGGTAACCGCTGAGCCTTCGTCTCCCCAACCATCATTATCTGTATCTGGATACCAGCTTCTAGAATTACCGCCAACCCAGTTGGAAGAGGTTCCGGTTTTGGAGAAGTTATCTAATGAAACTGCGTTGCCGTAAACTGAATTATCGGTCAGAGCAGTTAGTGCTGTATTGTTGCCGTTTGCGGTTCCTTCTTCAAACGCTAGGTAAAGAACAAGGTCATCGCCAAAGCAAGTCATAGACTGATTGTAATTGTCCGCAATTTCAGCGGCAGTTCTGGTGTCGTTCCAAATTCGGAGTTCGTCCAAAGTCATGTCCATTGGGTTGTTCCAAGAATCTCCCAAAACGACATTATTTCCACTCACATTTGTGGTGTAGGAATCTGTATTGGTTGCTTCCAAAACGCCATCTACGTATAGCTTACGCGAGTTTCCGCCAGCAGCCGTAAATGCGTAATGATGCCAAGCATCGTCTGACCTTAGCGCTCCGCCAAACGAGGCATCATCACCCCAAGTAACGAAGTTGAGATTACTATTTGTTGTGGTAATTCCGTAGGCGTTTCCTTTCAATAAAATGTCTTTATAAGCACTTGTTGAGGTGGCGTTTTTCATCCAAAATTCGATGGTGAAATCATCATCCATATCAAGCGCAGCGGCTTGGCTAATGGTAACAGCATCATCGGTTCCATCAAAATCTAAGGCCGCGCAGCTACTTCCTACGGTTGGTAAATTTCCGATAGCTGTAATATCAATATTTTTAGGAAAAGAACCCGGAGAAAGGCAGTTTCCGTTCTTAAATACAACCACATATCTGCCATTTACAGTTACATCTAGCGTCTGATTTGTTTCGCCAGTCATTGGCTGGGCATCTTTGTACCATTGGTAAGAATATCCGCCAGGAGCGGCTGTAGATGTAAGCGTAACCGTGCCAGCACAAACCGCAGAAGTTACGGTTGGAACAGAAGCCTGATAGCAGCCATCGTAGTTATTAAAAAGGTCACTTTCCCAAAGTCCACGTTGCATTGTTCCAATACGAACTTTATCTAAAGCAGGCACCACTTCAATTGCCGAAACGGTAACATTTGGCACATCATTATTCGTGTAAAGCGTCCAACTAGCATCGGCATGTGCGCGCCAGTAAACGCCAAGGTTCATGGCGAGGTAAAGCCCTCCAGAAGGACCATCCTGGTAAGCCATATCTCTTACGCCAACCCACGGCAAACCTGCCGAGATATTCGTCCAGCTTGTACCTTGATTTGTGCTTTCAAACACTTCTCCGTGCTTACAATAGTACATGTGGTTAACATCGTTTGGGTCAAGAACAAAATCTCCAATCCATACACCATTCAAAGAGGTTATCTGCGACCATGTCGAACCACCGTCAGTTGACTTGTAGTATCGCTGCGCGTCATATACGTCTCCAACCACCAGAAAATCGGGGTCGGCTTTTGAAATTCGCAGAATCTCTTTCTTGTTTGCGTTTACGTTTCCGCTCGATACATTGGTCCAAGTTGCACCCTGATCTTCCGATTTAAACACATCCTGATAAGCCGTGTAAAGCACATGTCTATCAACGGGATGAAGTACAGATTGATGAACCCAAGCGGCAACTTGGCCCGTGGTTGTTTGGCTAATAAGATTCGTTTGATCTCCAGCCTGTTCGCCACCATTTGCAGCTCCATTTGTGATTCTACCTAGACCTAACCCATTCTGGTAAGAGTGGTAACTGGTGTTGTTATCGCCCGGGTCAAAGAAGCAAACCATGCCATCGCCAGAACCAATGTGCAACCAAGAAGAACCGTTGTAAAGGAAGGTTCCGTTGTCTTGGTTTCCGCAGATGAATTTGCTTCCATCGTGCGAAGTATTTATCCAATAACTCTCGGTGATTTTAAGACCGTTGGCAATGTCAACTACTGGATCTGTAACGGTTCCTGACCGTTCGTAAATTCCGCCATCGCAAAGGAAAAACTGGTTGCCGTTTACTGGGCTCCAATCCATCCAAATGTTGTCTGCGTGGTGCATATTATTCGCACCGCCACCGTTGGCAACCTGATGATCTTTCCATGTAGCACCGCCATCAAGCGTACGCGTCATAAAAGCACCACCGACATAAACCTCATCCTTATCGGTTGGAGAACAAGCAATCATCACACATCGGCCTGGATAAACCGTAATATGGTCGAACATGTTGGCGTTGGCCAACGAGTTATCTTCATAATTGACAGAAGTAGAATTGCTGGCAATTGTTGACCAAGTAAGACCAGCATCGGTAGATTTAAAGATGTAGTTATCGGCAGCCGTTCCTGCTGCACCAAAAAGATAAATGTAGTTCGCATCATTTGGCGTAACGTCCATCTCAATCTGAGTAAAAAGCGTGCCCGCTTGAGGAAGAGCTACGGCCGTCCAGTTTACACCGCTATCGGTTGAACGATAAAACTGACTTGAAGTGCCGTTGTTGTGAGTAAGGAATAATGTGGTTGAGCTTCCAGGTTGGTAAACAAATTCATTCACGTAACCAGAAGTAAAACTTGCGTGATGTGTCCAGTTTACGCCAGAGTCTGTCGATTCCCAAAGACCACCAGCGCCAGCTGCCCACAAATGCGTGTTGTCTGACGGATCCATAACCAAACGGTCAATTTTGAGGCCGCTGAGGCCGAGATAACTCCAAGAAGAACCTTGGTTTGTGCTTTTGTAAATTCCTGCACCACCGCCAAATTGGTCGCCATTACTGGTTGCGAAATAAAGTGTGTTGTGGTTTGATGGGTCGGTTACCACATCTCCAGCTTGAAGGTTTGCTGGAAGAAAATCGCCAATTGGCGTGTAAGAGCTTCCTCCATCGGTTGTTTTCCACAAGCCACCAATTGTGGCGCCAACGTAAAAGATATCTGCGTTGGTTGGGTGAAAACTGATACGCGCTATTCGGCCAATTCCCTCTTGAAAAGGAAGTCCCGCAAAAGGCGGAGATGTTGCCGGCCCAAAGTTGGTCCAGTTTGCCGCGCGGCCATTTGTTGGTTGCGGATAGTCTTCTAACCAATCAGAATAACCACGCCATTCGTTCATTGGGTTGTACGTTCCATCAGCTTCTAGCTTGCCTAAATAGAAGTGGTTTAAGCGGCTAAACTGCTTGTAACCGCGAATTTGATTGAACGGAATTCCAGCATTATCGCTGTAAAAAGCATCGCTAACCACATTCCAGTTATCCTCGCCTTTGGCAATGAGTTCCATCCAGCGTAAGCTGCTATTTGGAGAATAATTGGAAGCCGTTGGGCTTGGGAACTGACCATTCTGACCAACAACTAAAAGTGCGTTGCTCATAAAAACAAGCAAGGTGGCCAAAGCCACCAAGTGAGAATTTAACTTGAACATCTTCTTCATTTCTAAACTGATTGGATTATCAGGCCGCAAAATGGCCATGTTTGGTCATTTTGAGTACAGAAATGTGATGAACAGTTCGTTTAGAGGGACGAACTAGACGAAGGGACTTGGCTAACCGGTAATCTTGAGGTTTTCGAGCAATTGTGTTCGCTGCGTTTTGGTTATCGGAATTTCCACATCATTCACAACCACTTCCTTCTTCCCTATTTCAGAGACCATTTTCACATTAATGGCGTATGATTTATGAATGCGCAGAAAATCTTCTGAAGGCAATCCATCAAGGAATTCTTTTAGCGTTGTTCTAACCACGTGAGTGGCCGTTTTGGTTACCAAATCAACGTAGTTTCCGTCTGCCTGTAGGTAGCAAATTTCGGCAAGCTGAACTTTGCAAAAAACATCTTTATCCTTCACAAAAATGGCAGCACTAGCTGCATTTGCCGAGGCTACTTCTTGCTTCGCCTGCCTCACATTTGCCATAGCAACCTCAATGGCGGTAAACACATCTTCGCGCTCAAATGGCTTCACCAAATAACCATACGGTTTGGCGGCTGTAGCGCGCTCCACCGTTTTTGGGTCGGCATGAGATGTTAGAAATATGTACGGAATATCAGGATAGCTAGCGCGAATGAGATGCGCTACATCTACGCCATCTTTCGAACCATTTAGCACAATATCCAACAGAACTAAATCGGGTTTTTCCGCTACTAATAATTCCAGGGCGCGGGTATAGCCAGTGGCACGGCCAACTACTTCGTAACCAATTATTTCCAACAGTTTCCGAAGGTGCTGTGCAATCACCGCTTCGTCCTCCACAATAAGAATTCGTAATGCTCCGCTCATAGTTTTTTCATTCTAGTTTCCGTCCCTTTAAAATTCACTTTAACATGCGCTCCATCTCGGTTTTCAAACACCACAGAACCATCAATTTGTTCGCAAAGCATTTCTACCAGCGTAATTCCCAACGAGCCAGAACGCTTCTTAAAATCGTCTGGAAATCCCACCCCATTGTCCAGAATATTAAGCTCAAACAAGTCGTTTTCCCCAGTTAGCTCAACAGTAATTAAACCCTCTTTTTGCTTCGCGAAAGCATACTTAACCGAATTGGTTATCGCCTCGGTTAGAATTAACCCAATGGGAATTGCAGTGTCTATATCAAGCGAATGCTGATGCATGTTTGCGCTGAAATTCAACTTCACACTTGTTTCTGCAAAACCACCAATAATTGCCGACATCAACTCATCGGTATAAGACTGCATATCAATCTCATCAAGGTCGCTTCGCTGATACAAGTTTTGATGAATTAAGCTCATCGCTCTAACCCGATTTCTTCCTTGCTTAAGAATAAGTTTTACGGTTTCGTCTGTTGCTTCAAACGATTCCAATTCCATGAAACTTGAGATGATTTGCAGGTTATTTTTCACCCGGTGGTGAATTTCCTTGAGCAGCACTTCCTTCTGCCGTAAGGAAACATCTAACGCAGATGTTCTTTCAGAAACCACGCGTTCAAGCTCAGATTTTTGCGCACGTAGTCTGGCTGTCCGCCATCGCACACCAATCATAAGAAGAATCACAATTACAATTAACACCACCGTGATAAACCATGGCCGTTTGTAGTACGGATCAATTACAGTAATCGGAATGGCTAATTCGTTCTTAGACCACGTACCATTTTTCAATTGACCCTTAACCCGTAGTTGGTATTTCCCGGCATCTAAACCACTAATTCTGATTGAATTCTGGCGGATGTAATTCCATTGTTCATCAACGCCCTCAATTAGGTATGCGTATTGTGCATTATGCTCTTGAAAATCGAGCAATTTGAACCCGAGTGTGAAAAATCTATCAAACGGCTGAAGTGTAATAGATGGCGATGAAAGAAAATCCGAGTACATATCTGCCACCCGATTTTCGGAACTAACATCTTGCGTAAACTGAGTTACCTGAAGTGGAATATCGTTATTCAGTTTATCGTCCCAAAAATGCTCTGGGCGGAATCTGAAAATGCCATCCACTGTTCCGAAATAAAACCAACCAGAAGCTCCTTTATGGTAGGAAAGCCGATTGAATTCCAGCTCGGTAATTCCGTCCTGAATTCCATAGTTAACGGCTATCTCAGTTTCAGGATTAAATCGGGAAATTCCATTGTCTGAACTCAGCCAGAGAAAGCCTTTTTCGTCTTCAAGAATGGCGTATGTTACATTATCTGCAAGTCCCTCCAACTCGCCATAAACTTCGGTTTCTCCAGATTCTCGGTTCCACTTAACCAAGCCAACATCGCCAGTAGCTAGCCAAAAAACACCGTTCTTATCGATGTGCGTGTGATGAACGTGGTGCGTGGGCAAGTAACTCGTTGAGTCGAAAGAAGAAAACCGCTCGTAGCTGCGCGATTCATCTTCATATCTAACCATCCCGGTTGCAGTTGACATCCAAACCTCTTCCTCGTGCTCAAAAATCTGGTAAACATGCCCGACCGAAATCAGCGTATCTGTTCCCACATTAACAATTTCCAAATCATCATTTTCCGCATCCCAACGGAATAACTGAGCCGTGCCAAAAAGCAAAACGCCAGAGTTTAATCGATGCACAGACCAAGCATCTTCGTAAGGGTAAGTCAACTGCCTAGAAAGCGATGTTCTTTTCCTTTCTTTCAAGGAATAAGTTGCCACACGGCCAGAATCGATGTACGTAAAAACATCTCCAGAAACCTCAAAATTTAGAGAGATATATTCTAAGTCTGTTAGATACTCAAACGGCTTTTTCGAAGTTAAATCGGGCGATTTATGCAGCAATACTCCATCATCGGTCCCAACAATCAGTTGACCGCTTGGCAGTTCATGCAAAGAGCGACAGCCGTTGGTTACCTTATCCAGACCAGTTTGGTCAAAATGATAAAACCGCTGGAACTTGGAATCGCTTACGTTGACCTGATAAAAGCCTCTAAGCGTAGAAATCCAAACGCGATTTTCAGATTCGAAAAAGACTGTTTTTATTGTTGTAGATAGCCGCTGGTTAGCGCCAATTGTACCGCGATATTTAATGCCGAGATCCGCATCCAAAATCAGCAATGAATCTTGATAGAACATCCATGTTTCATCATTGAACGGATTGTGCTGAAACCGAAAAGTTGATTTATCGAAATTGTTATGTCCAAGAATGTCTTGAAACGTGAGCCGCTCTGGGTAAACTCCTTCCTCCGAATAGAGAAGGAAATCACCTTTCAACTTTGGAAAATATCCGTTCTCAACTCGTGTATAGCGCAGCACGCCATCAGAATTTACGCCCATGCAGCCACGCTCAACCAGGGCGTCTAAGTAAGCATTGGGAATAATCAACGAATCTGTATCGGAAATCCGATACACAAAAGGCGAGCAGTATTCCGAAATAACGGTGCCCTGATAGGTGTAAGTTCCGTGCTTTTGACTCCACACAATTGGGACATGATAATCGAGAGAATCGTTCTTTTCCGAAACCACACTTCCGTCTGTGAGCACTCGATGCAAGTAGGCTCTGTCCGTGCCAATGAAAATGCCCTGATTGGTTTTCATCCAGGTACGTTTGTTCCTAAAACCTGCCGCAGGGTATTGTTTAACTGCCCTGCTAATGGGAACAATCTTCAGTGAATCTGGGTCGAAAATCTGAATCGTGTCTATGGCTCCTAAACTTGACCCAATGTTGCGAGGCATAATCCAAAGCAGGCCATTATCATCTGTAAGAACCCCAGCAATATTGGCCGATATTAGGTTAGAGTTATTGGGGTCAAAAACTCTAAAGTGTTCTCCGTCAAATCGGTTGAGCCCTTGCTTTGTGGCAATCCAAATAAAGCCGTTACGGTCTTTGGTTATTTCATTAACCACTTGGTTAGACAAACCATCGGCAACGGAAAAATGCCGCGATTCAATAAGGTATTCTTGCGCGCTTACGTTTAGCGTCAGCAAGACGCTAATCAGAAAATGAAGCTTGACGCAAACGCTCTTAGCCATGAGCGGTTAAATTCATCAATTCGAAACACAAACGGTTCTTTTTGGGACAAAACCTTCAGTTTTAGGGATAAACATGCACTATTAGATTCCCATTCAAGGGTTTACTAAGGTTGATAAAAGCTGAAACGGCTCTCAGAATTGGAGGCCTACCAAAAAACCCACTCAAGGCCAATCAGTTTTCTACCCATACTATTTTGTGGACTATAGGGGGAAAGCATCAACTGTTGATTAAACTTATACCATGAAAAACTTTTTTCTTCTCTCCGCTCTGCTGTTTGCGTCAAATTGCTTTGCTCAATTTCAAATAGGCAGTCGAACAATCACCTTAAACGACCCATCTAGAAATAGAAACATTGAATGCGAGGTGTATTATCCAGCAACCACTTCAGGCAATAACGCGCCAGTTGCAAACGGACAATTTCCTGTTGTTGTATTTGGTCACGGTTTTTCAATGCTTGTTGGCTCTTATGAAAATTGGTGGACCGAATTCGTGCCCGAGGGTTACATTTTCGTTTTAGCTACCACAGAAGCACCTGCCATTCCCATTCCTCCTCCCAGCCATTCGGCCTTTGGACTCGATTTAGCATTTGTTGCTGAGGGAGCACAAGCCTGGAACACAGACCAGAACTCCCCATTTTTTGAAAAAGTAAGCGCTCGCACTGCAGTAGTTGGACACAGTATGGGCGGAGGCTGTTCATTTTTAGCCGCGCAAAACAATCCTATTTTTGATTGTATAGTTGGCATGGCTCCTGCCGAAACGAACCCATCTGCTATTACCGCAGCTGCTGATGTAACTGCCCCTACTTTGATTTTGTCGGGCACTTCCGATGGGGTAACGCCACCTGCAAACGACCATATTCCAATCTACAATGCAACGGGCTCTAGCTGCAAGTACTTTGTAAATATTCAGGAGGGCTCGCATTGCTATTTCGCGTCAAACCCTGGAGTTTGTTCTTTTGGCGAATTTTCACCTGGAAGTCTTTCTGCGGCTGACCAGCAAGCAGTAAGCTATGCTGTTTGCCGTCCTTGGTTTGAGTACTTCTTGAAAGACATTTGCCCAGCCTGGGATAATTTTCAAACAGCCTTATCTACCGAAACAGATTTAGGAACCATCGATTCTGATTGTGTAAACGATGACCCAGTAATTGCCGACAACAACGGAACATTAGAAAGCGATGCACAACCAAATTACCAATGGTATTTAAATGGTGTAGAGATTCCGAATGCAGACCAACAAGCCTTCGCGTACACGCAATCTGGAACCTACCAAGTAGGGACAACCATTCTAGGTAATTGCCCTAATCTATCGAACGAGATTGTAGTGCAAATTACCGGTATCGTAGAACGAGAAATTAACCTTGCTACAGCCAGCAACGGAGTACAAATTACCAGTAGAGATAGGTTGGATAATGTAACGTTGGAGTGGTTTGATGTTTCTGGAAAACTGATGGCGTCACAATCGATTGCTTCCGTTTCTGCCAATCAGCAGATTGACATTAAGAAACCAAGGTTTACTGGAGTGAAATTGCTTCGATTGAGCAGTAATCAAGCCACCAAAACATGGCGGCTTTACTAAGGTGTCTGAGTCGTCTTTACGAGTTCCTTTCTATCGCAAATAAAAAGGTCATCAGTTTCCTGATGACCTTTTTTAATGACTTAATAAGCCGTATTTCCGGTTGCAATTTACTTAGCCACCACTACCGACTTACTCACTACTCGTCCATTCACCTGCATAGTTACCATGTATGTTCCGTTTTGGAAAGATGATAATTCTTTGGTAAACGTGTGATTGCTAATCTGATTTACTGCAACCTGATCTACCATCTGTCCGAGAGCATCATAAATTACGATTGGACCCGTTAGTTCAAGCTTTTCATCAAAAGAAATAGTAACCTGACCAGCAGTAGGTACTGGGTAAAGACTGATGCCGCTGGCAATGTCAATTAGATCTTCAATACCAACGTAACCTCCGTCAATTACGTTAGAGAACGTTACTTCAGATGTACCATCAGTATAAATGGTTTCAACTGCATATCTATACTGCTCGTTTTCATCTACAGAACCCCAATCTGTGTCAGAATAAGCAACCGAAGTAAGCGGAGTTGCATTCAACATTTCCCAGTTATCTAAACTTGGAAACTCGCTAGCCAAACCACGGTAAACATTGTAGTTCAAATCTTCATTGTTGGTGGCGTTGTTTCCATTATCTAGCGTATGAAGTCTTAACAAGAAAGACATGTTGGGAGCACCGTTTCCGAAGAAATCGCTGAGGCTTACAATCTGCTGCCCAGGATAGCCGATAACTGCAGTGTTTGGAATGTTTTCATCCGAGAAGTCAATCGCCAAAGCGTTGGTGCTAAACTCGTTATTCTGCCAGTGTATCATGGCAAAAACGCTATCGTAAACCACCACATTTGGCATATCAATCACATGCAAAGAATCTGGATAAATCAGGAACGGCTTACTGATGCAAACTGTATCGTAGTTGAAATCGAAAATCTCAACAGTAACGGTGTCAATGGCATTGACATATTGATCTGCTACAAACTCTACACTGGTGATAGTAGTAGTGTCCGTAATTGGGAAGTAGTTTCCGAGGAAAACATTCTCATAAGGCTCGTTAGTGTAACTGAATGAGTTGTGGCCAAAATCGTTCTGCATTTTCACCTTATCGCTCTTTAGCGGATCTTTCCATTTCACAACTGGCTCTCCGCCAATTTCAACAATATGCACATCGAATGGGCTGATGAATTCCTGCTCGAGAACTACGGTTCCCATATCGATGTTCTGATCAACAACAGACACAGTTATGGTTGTATCGTAATAGCCGTAAAAGCTGAACAAAACTTCATACTCCGACACTCCGAAGATGTTGCCAAGCGTAACATTTCCAGATGCGTTGGTCAAGCCGTTATCGGTACTATAACCAACTGCCGTCATCTCCACATTTTCTAGTGGAACACTCGGTGCATTGCTTCCCACAACCATAGCAGTAAGCTCTACTTGATCACGTTCATCCAAATGGAAATCTTGTGTAAACGTGGCCGTATTGAGCATTACAGAAATGGTGCTGTCGTTGTAACCGAGCAAACTTGCGGTTAGGTCGTAATCTCCGTACGGAAGTTCCGGCAACGTGTACTCTCCGTTAATGTCTGTCAACACCGATTGTCCCGAACCTTCGGCCACAACCAATGCGCCTGCTAACGGCACGTTGGCGGTTCCGTAAACGGTTCCGCTTACTTCGCAAACCTGCGTTATTGGGTCGATGACAAACTGAGTGTAAACAAGGTCTTCGCTAGTTGCGAAGAACTGTGGCAAATCGTTTGGGTCGAGGTTGTAATAGTCAAACACACGAATGGTTCTGGTTGGGCCATTTGCTGGAAGGTTGTTTCCTTGAAACCTCATCGATGCTGGCGGCCATTCTGGGTCGTACTGGTAATCTTCAATCACCAGGTTACTCAATGCCGAATAAAGAATTGGCTCATCAAACGGAATGTAAATTTCTCTGTTGTGTCCAGCCAAAACCTCAAGTGTATCATCATAAACAACAAGCAATTCGCTTGGCGGAATCCATCCACCGCTCAAATCAGAAACGGTGGTTTGCGCCTGTCTCACTTGTAGCGGCAAGTGCTTTACCGCATCTGTTGCAATGATGTTGGTATAAGTGTAAACCATTCCGTAGATCTCGCCAGCATCTGGAAGGTCATCTGTGGTATAAAGTGTTTGAGAAATATCGTCTTCGCCAAGTGTTTGTGTATCTCCACCAGCGTTAAAAGGGAAGTTCAAATCAATACCATCTGCCTCTCCAACTTGCTCAATGTAAGCCGTGCTTGGCACCACATTCACGTCTGCACTTCTGAATGTATTATTTGCTAGGTTTTGGTCTTGCGCGTACTCAATTTTAAAGTAGCAACGGTGCGCATCAATACCAGAAAAAGTATGGTTTACGGTAATCGTAGCATCCTCAAACGGAGAAAGAGCAACACCACTTGCAGAAGCCAGTTCAACGCCTGGTTCTTCCATCAATTTTACGGTGTAATCGGCACCATCAACCGCAAGGTTTCCTGCGTTTCTAATGGTACAATCGAAACCTTCGTTTACGCCATCGTACGCCAAGAAATATAACTCGCCATTGGTAATTTCAAGGTCGTTATCAGCAAAATAAACTGAAGCGGTTGATGTAAAAAGGTCAAACTTGATGCTACCAAAACTGCCATTTGGCGTAGTAGCAATTCCAATTCTATTTTGGCCAGCTGCCGCTGAAATGTTGATGTTTTGCTGCAACCACGCTTCATCTTGCGCAGTGGTTATGGTCTGTATGACAGTAATTTCTCCCGTGATTTCGTTCTTATAAACCAACTCTAAATTGGCGGCTAGAAAACCATTGGTTTTAACCATGAAACTAAACACGTCTCCAGCCTCAATGTCGAGCACTGGCGTGTAAAGTGTATCTGATACGTAGCCGAAGAAATTTTCATCTACCTGAGATGCGTAGAAGTGTGTTCCGTGTGGCGGAAAGTCGAAATTGATATTGTCTAGAACACCAAAATCAAGACTCCAGTTTTCTGGCGGAAAGATGCGACCTTCTAGACTTTCCCAGAATGTATCTACGGCAGCGTATGCCAGGTAATAATCGTTTGAAGAAGTAGTATCTCCTAGAACTCCAAGCGTAGCTTCAATCTCAAAAACACCCGTTCCGAAATTGTACTGACCAATGGTAACTTCTGTGGTCTGACCAGGCGCAAGACCAAGTGTTTCCGTGTTAAAAACCGCTTGTGCCGTTCCATCTACAGACCAAGAAACCGAGGTTGTGTCGATATTGAATTCCCCAACATTTTTGATAATAACACTTACATCTTGCAAGCCCGTAATTGGGGTCATTGCTTCTGGGTTGATGCCCACCAACTCGCCATCTTTAATAGTTGTAATGCCGTACGTTTCGGTAATTGTGTTATTCAAAACCTCAAAATCTCCGGCTGTGGTAAGCGTTGCAGTAATGTCGTATTGACCAGATGTGTTGAAATCGTAAGTACCCAAATCAACAACCATACTTTGGCCTGCCGCCAAATTGAGCGTGGCGGACGAATAGGGCGTTTGGATGTTTCCGTTCACATCCCAAGCCACATCAATATCATTCAGTACATCCGTACCGTAGTTTGTAACCTCAATCTGAACTGTTTGCGTTCCTATACCACCAGTTCCTGTTGGGTTAACCAAAGAGGTAATTGCACCATCAACAAAACTGGAAGGCGCTATGGTTACATCATCCAAATACCATCTGTGCCACGTTCCTTCGTATCGAAACGCCACATAAATATTTTCTCCTTGGTAGGCGCTTAGATCTAAAGTTCTTTCTGTCCAAACCGCTGGGGTATCAACAAAAGTTAACGCTTCTACAAAATCGCCATCGGTTGGATCTCCGCTTGCGGTAGAAATATGAACCGTACGGTTGTCCAAATACTCACCATCTACATTTAACTCCCAAAATTTGAGTTCGTAGGTACCAGTTGTAACAGAAACCTGCGGAGAAACCAACCAGTTATCGCAATCGCTGTTACTTATGTATGAATGCGCGGAGTGTGCCCCAGTATGAAAAGTGGCGTTAAAATCCTGTCCCCAGCCGTTTCCTGCGCCAAGCTCGTAATCATTCCAAGATGGAGCTGGCCATGTTTCAAAGCCCTCATTAACTGTTAGCACTTGTGCGCTAACCGCTAACGACATAAAAAACGAAGTGGTGAGTAGGATAATTTTTTTCATCTGCGTATTCAAATTAGGTAAATAAAAAAGGGACGATGCTTTAACACATCGTCCCTCTTACAGTTCAAATTATTGCTTGATAATTCGTTTGCTCAAGCTTTCTTTTTCAGAACGTACATTCAGAATGTACATTCCAGCACTTAGGTCATTCAGGTCAATTCTAACCTGCTCACTACTATGCGTTTGGTTGTAAACAACTTTTCCGCTTATGCTTACAATCTCGAAGCTAACGGTCTCTTCTGTACCGCTTAGATCAACGTTCAGTACATCAAGAACTGGGTTCGGGAAGAACGAAAGCTCTTCGAGTACGTTGTCTTCAACTCCAACCGTCATCACGTTCACGCAATCTGATGTTTCTGAACAGTTTCCGTCAGTAACAACAACCGCGTAGTTTCCATTAGCAGTTGCTGTAAAGCTCTGTCCTGTTTCGCCAGTAATGTCAGCGTTTCCGTTGTCGCAATCAACCCATTGATACGTTACACCAGTTGCGTTTGCAGTTAAAACATTATCTGATTGAGAAACCGTTGCATCGATTACAATCTCAGCTCCTTGTACTTCCCATACCGGCACTGTTGGTGTTGGGTTGTTTGGGTCGAAACTAGCGCAATCCACAGTTACTGTTCCGGTTACATCTTCTCTACAATCAACTGAAATTGTGTAGTTGTATGTTCCGAAAGCTACATTGAACATGTTGTCCTCAAAGCTTCCTGGATTGTAAGCCAAAGAGTAAGAGTTGTTGCCGTCTGTCATCTCAATCTGTGCAGATGAAACTGGGAATGAAATTGGTGAGTTATCTTGGTTTACTCCCCAGAAAACGTTTGCTGTAGTAATCTCATCTCCTTGTACTTCCCATACCGCTACTGTTGGTGTTGGGTTGTTTGGGTCGAAACTAGCGCAATCCACAGTTACTGTTCCGGTTACATCTTCTCTACAATCAACTGAAATTGTGTAGTTGTATGTTCCGAAAGCTACATTGAACATGTTGTCCTCAAAGCTTCCTGGATTGTAAGCCAAAGAGTAAGAGTTGTTGCCGTCTGTCATCTCAATCTGTGCAGATGAAACTGGGAATGAAATTGGTGAGTTATCTTGGTTTACTCCCCAGAAAACGTTTGCTGTAGTAATCTCGTTCATCGTAACAGGCTCTGTCACATTTCCACCAGAGACTACAACAGTTCCTGAAGCATCTTCAAAACAATCAGCCTCAACCGTGTACGGGTAAGAGCCGTCTGCCAAACCAGCAAAGTCAACATCTCCGCTGGCATTGGTTACATCTGTTGCAGAGTTCAGGGTTACTGATGCTCCTTCAATGGCTGTTGAGCCATCGGTTACGTTCACCGTTACGGTGTACTGCCCAAAGGCATTGGAGGCGGCAAAAACCGCGACCATACATAGAGTAAATAGTTTATTCATTTTCATGGTGTTTACTGTTGGTTAGTCTTGTTGTTTGTCTATAGATTTTTCAATTTCCTTCATAATCTTGCGGTAAGCCTCAGTGCGCGTCTCCCCTTCTTCAATCAATTCACGTAACTCCTGTTCTAAATGCTGAGCTTCACTCTGCACCGGAACATCTTGGCTTACTTCCATTGGTTTATCTGCGTCTTTCATTTCACCTTTTCGAGTTAATAAGTACCGCTCTATTGCGGATCAACCTTTTTCGGTCAAACAATTGTAAATGCAATTTTTCGGGATGAGAAAAAATCGGGGCAACTATAACCCTACAGTGGCTAAATCAACCTCCACAATTTCACTACAGAAACAACTAACTCACTGTTAAATAAGAGTTTACAAGCGCAAAAACAAAAGAGTTAAACAGGCAATAAATCACATCTGGGTGAGATATGAGATGAGATTTTCATCTCTTTCCATTCCCATTTTCTTACGCAATCGGAAGCGCGCCATATCAATGCTCTTTACCGTTTGATGTGTAATGGCTGAGATTTCCTTCGTGGACATGTTCAACCGTAGAAAGGCGCAAATTCTGATTTCATTGGGTGTTAAGTCGGGATGGCTTGCAATCAATTTATCGTAGAACTCCGAATGCACCTCTTTGAAACGCATTTCAAACTCTTCCCAAATTTTCTTGCTTGAATTCTGTTTGAGCTCGTTGATAATACGTTGGACCACATCTTGGTTACTCTTATTGAAAGCATCTTTGGCTTCGCTCAATTTCTTGGCAATGGTTGTGATGAACTCATTTTTCTCCAACAGATACATCATATTGGTGGCCAGTTCCTTGTTCTTGTAACTGAGTTCTCGGTTCAGTTTGTCCTTTTCCAATTCCACATTCTCCCGCCTCAAAATGGCTCTATCGGCCCGCGTTTTCTGATTACGATAAAGCAAAAGCAATAACACCACGGAGAAAATAACAACTATCAGAATACCGATGTACAGCATTTCGCGCTGACGAGCAGCTGCTTTGCGTTTTACATCTTCCAGTTCTTTCTGCTGCAACATGGCATCAAACTCATATTGCATCCGGAGCTGCGTTATCTTTTTAACGTTATCTTCTTTCTGAATTTCTTCCGTGTAAGCAAGGGCGGTTCGGTAGTAAACCAACGCTGTGTCGGGTTCGCCCAGCTCTTCATAAATACGACTAAGCAATTTCGAGTTATCGAGAATGTTTTCCTTGTAATGGTTCTGTTCAGAAAGCTGTAGCGAACGCTTGGCAAAAATCAGCGCTTGGCTCAGGTCGTTATTCTCTGTGGCCAACCGCGCAACGTTGGTGAAAATCTTCGTGCTGTAAATAGAAGAGGGTCCAGCAAACGTGCTGTTGTTGTTTTCAATAATATTGAGCGCCAATGTGAGGTATTCTGATGCGTTGTCAAAATCGTCCTCGGCCAAATAAAGGTCTGCAATAGAGTTGTAAGCGCTTGCAATATTGGGCCAACTTTCCATGGTCGATAGAATGCGAATTCCATCCAAATAGCCTTTTATAGCTGCCTCGCGATTGCCCGCTTCACCGCTAATATGCGCTAAGTTGAGCATGCACATGGCCAAGCTATATTGATCATCCTGCTCTTCAAAAAGCCGATAGGCTTGTTCAAAATTTTCTTTGGCCGCTTCGTTGTCCTCAATCTCTAAATACAACTCACCAATGTTGTTCAACAGGTGTGGTGCAAGCGTATTGAACTCATTCTCTTTAGAAACATCTAAACATTCCTGATAAAGTTTGAGTGCATTCAGGTAATCGTTCTGTGCTAAATTGATGTTCCCAAGTATCATTTTAATCTGGGTTTCATCAAAAAGAAGGTCGGTTTGACCGAACTGCTCAACCGCCAGTTCGTAGTTCGTTTTAGCCTCTTTCAGCTGATTGTTGACCACGTAAACATCTCCCAAAATGGCCGCGCTTTCAGCCATTCCCAGTCGGTAGTCAATAGATTTTGAAAGGTCAAATGCGGTTTGCGCAAAATGAATAGCACTATCGGCATTCGTGTACTGCAACGATTTAGCCAGCGTGCAATAGAGAATAGCCGTTTCCTTATCTCCTTCAGACTTTTCTACAAGTCTCAGCAGGCTGTCGGTCTGATTTTCGGCAAACGAGCCGAAGCTAACCGTGCATAGCATAATGATGGGGATAAGCACTTTTTTCACAGTTGCTAAGATAGAAAAGTGAACATGCGGCTTTCACGCTTTTCCAAATGCCTATTCAAACTAAAAACCCCAACCGCTTCAGCGATTGGGGCTTTCCGTTTAATTATAGTCAACTACTTAAATCTTAACCACTTTAAAGTATTTGGTAGATGTATGTGTGTAGCACTTCACGAAGTACGAACCAGCACCATAACCATCTAGAGATAGCGTAGTTTTTCTACTCACATCTTTTGCAATAGAACCGGTTTGAATGGTTCTACCCAACTGATCGTAAACCTCAATAGTTACTGTCTCAGACGAGAACGATTCAATTTCTACGTTGATGTCGTTACTCGTTGGGTTCGGATAAACGGAGATTGACTTTTCCAACCCTTTTCCTTCCAACCCAATAATGGTTGCGTTATAACAAGCCGATGTATCTGCACAACCATCCTGCGTTACCTCAACCGCATAATTACCGCTACCCATTGCAGTGAAAGTTTGATCAGTTTCCCCAGAAATAATGGCATAACCATTATCGCAGTCTAGCCATTGGTATGCTAAACCAGTTGTGTTTGCCGTGAACGTTGGCGATGCATCTGTGACCGAAACATCGATTAAACTTCCAGCCTCAACAACGGCCCAATATTCTGTTACTTCTACGAAATCTCTGGTGTAGCGAAGACTGAAAGCCGTGGTTGTATCAACACTCGGTGCAACATTTTCTGCCGTTGAGAAACTTCCCGCTTTGGTTGAATTCCATTCCAGATTATACCAATACGTGCTGTTGAATGTTGGGATTTCTTGGAGGTCATCCAACTTTACAATTTCAGATGAAGATGCCATGGCATGTTCCTCGTTTCCGCTAAAATCCTCTACCAATTCTAGAGATGTCCCGCAGGTAGAATTCATCGGGTAGTAACCCACCAAACTGGAATATGCTGGATGCGAAGGTTCGATGGCCGCACTCATTGCTGTAACGATATCGGTTGGTGAAAGCACCGCGTTCCAAACCGAAACCTCCGTCATTAAACCGTTGTAGTGGTTTGTTGTATTGGTTCCGTCAAACTCCTGTCCCAACGAAATCTGGCTGTACGCATCCGCAAATTGTACATCGATATGAGTTAAAACCTCAACCCCATCAACATAGAGCTTGGTTTCGCTGGTTGTTTCGCTGTAGGTATATCCTACATAATGCCAGCTTTCGTCTGCCACTACAACTCCTGAGGTCTCATAACCTGAACCATCATACAACTCAAATTCGTTGTCGGAATTAATGAACCATAGACTGATATTACCGCCTGTATTTGAATTGATAGCAAACAACGCTTCGCGCGATGAAACGGCAGCCGAGTTGATCCACATAAATACCGAACGGTCAGATTCGGCAATATCATCAGCCAAAACATTGAGATTGATGTAATCTGAATTGGCACTTTCAAAATCAGCATAGCTCACAAAACTGGTGCTTGCTGAGTAAGAGAGGGATTCAAATCCGCAGATGGTGTCGGTGGCAATATCATCCTGAATGACATCATTGAATTCAATGGCTAAATCGATGGTGATTACGCTATCTGCACCACAAGAACCTGAAATAGTATCGGTTACAATCTGGGATGTCAAGTACGTTTCATCACCACTTGGCACGGTGTAACTATCGCAAGCCGAAACGCTGATGCTTGAAGTGAGAATAGGTAGTTCAGACTCGTAAGCACCGATGTCAATTCTTGCATTTCCGTTGTTGTCTCCGTCCAGTTTTCGGGCATCACCACCCAACGCAAATGCCGTACTATTAGCTCCGTTGCTACCTGCATCTACTACCGGAGAAACGGGGCACGGGCTAACGCGATAATCTCCAAGAATAGTCGGGGTTAAACTGGCAGTTATCGGGTTGATGAACATTGGGTCATTGGATGCAGATGTTCCATTTAGGTTACCTGTTCCTGGTGGGTTGGCATCTTTAACCAAGCTGTAATCGAACGAAATAGAGCCAAACGTTTCGGGGCTGAAAGACGAAGCATCATTACCCCAAATAATGCTGTTTACGGCATCGAAAAAACCTGTAGCACCGCCTCCGCCCAGAGCGTAGTTTCCTGCAACGGTTGTGTTGATGATTGTAAGGTCACTTCCCGATTCGGTAATACCTCCGCCTTGGCTGCCAGCCACGTTTCCGCTTATTACGGTGTTGTAAATCGAGCAATCTGTGTTGCCTAGGAAAATTCCTCCGCCCGAAACATCGCATTCGTTTCCGCGAACCCAGCAGTTGTGTATTTCGAGATCGGCATTCAGGGAATTGATCCCTCCTCCTTTTGCCCTGGAATGAGACTTTCCGTTAACCGTCCGATTGCTACCGCCATCTGCCAGTCCATTCTGAATAATAAAACCATCTAAAAAAGAGGTTCGATTCAAACTTTGAGACAGCAACACGCTATGGACTTGGTTACCACCAAGGTCTCCATCTAAAATGGTTAGGTTATCATATTCCTGAACTCCTGTTGAGGGGTTGAAACCACCTTTTAGCGTAACGCCATCTTGTAGTAAGAAGTAATAATCCTGACTACCGCTACAATTAGTACATAATCGAGATGCGGAAGGCGAATAACTACCCGAAGCCACGTTTATTTCGGTAACTCCACAATCTTGTAGTGCAAGTGCCTCTTCTAAGGATGTAAAAGCATTTGTCCAATCCTCACCAGAGTTGCTACCAACTGCATTTGCATCAACAAAAACAGGGCTACCAACCAAAGGTGTACAAGCCGTGAACTCGTACGCACCCACGTCAATGGTTCCGTCATCAATTCTCGGGTTAAGAGTTACGTCTGTAGATGCGGTGCTAGAAGCATTATCTCCAGCGTTTATGATTACGCTCCCGACTGCTGGAAAAAGTCCATCGTCTCCCGTACCGAAAATACCATCTGGCCCTTCTGGGTTTGAAGAATTGATGAATGGATCGGCAGTAAGAATGGTGCAAGATGCGTGAGTATAACCCTCAAGGAAATTGTTGGTACTCGTTGCTGGATCCAACTGTGCCAGAAAAAAGCTGAGTTCGGGAGTTGTATTGTCATAAAACACACAGTTTTTCAGGTTAGTTGTACCAGATAGCTGAGATATGTTGGAACCACCTGTCTGCCCATAAAAAGTACAGTTCTCCATAGAAGAAATAGTACTGTTAAGAGCAAAGATGGCGCGCCTGTTTCGAACAAATACACAATTGGTAATAACCGATGAGGAGCCATCCTCCAGAGCCAAGGCTCCACCGTCCTGGTCAGAAGTATTATCGTTAAAAACACAATTGTTAAAGAATGTTGCGCCCTCTTTGCTAAACACTCCTCCTCCTTGTCTAGCATGGATGGATACGTCTCTGACTGTCATACTTCCAGGTCTTGAAGCATCACCATTTTGAATCACAAATCCATCTACCTGAGCTGTGTTTGGTAAATCTAGAGCTATCAGAATATGATAAGCCTTTTCCCCGCTCGGGTGCAAGCCATCTAAAACGCTTAATCCAGTTTGAATTCCAGTAGTTGGATCATAGCCACCTTTAAGACTAACGTCTTCCGTAAGAAGGAAATAATACTCGCTTATTCCGTAGATATTTATATCGCAATCTGCGCACTCTCTATGGTTTGATGGACGATAAGTTCCAAGTGCTACGCGGATCTCCGATACCTCGGCACAGCCCTGAATGGAAAGTGCCGACTCAAGACTGGTAAAGGCATTTTCCCAATCCACACCAGAGTTGTCTCCAGATGCATTGGCATCAACATACGCTATACCACTAAAATTGCCACACGTATTCTGCTCGTAAACTCCTATATCAATGGTGCCAGTTTGTATACGCAGATTTCCATCCAAGTCCTTCGCTTCTGTATTGAAGGTATTTTCTCCTAGGTTGAAGACAACGGTCGGCTCTGTTGTGTGAAAATCTCCAGAAGTGCTTGGCAACGTTGCGGTAGATAGGTCGATTCCTTGAACAAAACCAGGGTCTGAACTTGACACGATACCGCTTGCAGAAATATTGGCAACCGCGCAATTGGCGTAGGTTACAGCGTTACTCAAATCTGTTACCGAAGCATCTGTTGTAGTGGTTTGTCCGTTAGCTTTATTGTTCCAAATGAGTGTGTTCTGTAGCATCAGATTACCGGTAGATGCGTTGAAGAATGCGCCTCCATCGTCATCGGCCTCATTGCCAGAAACTGTGCAGTTAATGATGGTGGCTGTTGCACTTACATCATTGTAAAATGCCCCACCATCGCTGGCCGAAATATTTCCTGAAAACAAGGTATTGGTTGCCTCAAGTAGCGTACCCGGACCGCTGTAAACACCTCCTCCAACGCTTATACTGGCATTGCCATTGATAATGCAATTGTTTAGAGCAACAGCATTGTTGACGAAAATTGCACCACCCCCAGAACTGTTCACACTAGAGCCATTCGCATTTCCTGCTGTAATGGTAAAACCATCTACCACAACTCTGGAATCTACCGTTACACCTGCCAATACATGATAAGCGTTATCTGCATTAGAAGTGCCGTCATTCTGCATCAGGTCTCCGCTTAGAATGGTTTCGTTTGTTCTTATATCGCGTTGCGAAATCTCGGTTTCTGTTCCATTGAAACCCCCATACATTTCAACGCTCTCCAACACGAAAGTGGCATCGCGGTCGTTATCGGTCTGCCCTGTTCCTTCATCGGGGTAATAAGTTCCAGCAGCTACCCATATTTCTGAGCGACAACCAGAAGTGAGCGCCACGGCAGAGTTCAAGTATTTCTTGGCCGTGGCCCAGGATGTTCCATCTCCGTTGTCATTTGCCTGTGTTGCATTCACATAGAACCTTGTACTCGGTGCTGTTATTTGATAATACAAGTTGATGGTACGTACGTTGCCAGAGCCATCTGTAGCTGTAACGGGCTTGATCATGGTAGTTCCTACATCCGAACAGGTTACCGTAAACGGATCGGCCTGTACCACACTTGCCACCGAACAGTTATCCTCAAAATTTAAGGTAGGTGGTGTAATGGTCATTTGGGTACTTGCACCCATATCTATTTGTCCAAAATTTTCGTCACTAACAATACTAGCGGAGGCCGCAGTAAGTGTTGGTGCGTGGTCATCAACCACGGTAACTTGCGCTTGGCAATTGTCTGTATTGCCGTTTGCATCCGTTACGGTTAACGTAACCGTTTGGGTACCAAGGTCTGAGCAATCAAAATTTGTTTGCGATACCGAGAACCCTGCAACAAATCCATCATCGGTCGATCCGCCATCAAGATCTTCCGTGTCGAGCACGACCTCCCCTTCAACTCCCTGGCCAGAAATCAGGTTTCCGGCTTCATTCAAGTACGATTCGTAACCCAATATTAACGTTGCATTCTGACAAATGGCAGTTGGGTCCTCGGTATCATAAATTACTCTGTAGGTAACTGTTCCGTTGTTTCCATTGTTTGATGAGGATGTTGTTCCGCCATCGGCTAGTGTTTCTCCAGAGATGGATGAGTGCGTCCAAGAGGAACCACCGCCTCCACCGCGTTCTTCATCACCTCCACCGCCTCCGTTATAACCAGCTCCACCGCCTCCACCACCATATCCTGCTATTATTTCTGCTGAACAGCTAGGCGAAAAATTGGGGCCGTTGGCCAGAAATGGCCCGCCAGCTCCACCACCACTAAAGCCGGCTCCGCCACGAGCTTCATCAACGGTTGTAACAGTATAACACCCAAGACTAAAAGGATTTCCTGGATCGCAGGTCTCACCACGAGAATACGTACTAGCTGGGTGCTGACCACCAGCACCACCAGCGCTGGCTGTCTTCCCCTGGAACTCAAGGTAATGAAGCTGGGATGAAGTGAAAGTGCCCGAAACGCCTCCGCCACCACCAGAGCCAAGGGCAAGCGATGTTAGAGACTCTCCAGTAATATGCCCTATAGACACACCACCATTCCAAGCTGATCGGCCTGAACTTTCATTAACAATTCCTTGATTCCCACAAGATTCTTTCCCATCAGTAGCTGTTCCGCCAGGGCGGCCATCAGATTGGTTTGCTTCAATGGCGCAACCACCACCACCACCTCCAGCAATAGCAAGTGTAGTTCCATTTTGATTTACAATGGCGGTTGAGCCACCACCGCCACCACTAGCCAAAACATCGTCTGAGTTTGCCTGACCTCTCTTGCCTTGGTAAAAGGTGAATTCCTGCCCTTGGTTGCTTGAGGTAATTGGCAACGTAAAAGAGACCGTACCTCCTTCACCTCCTTCAGCTACCAAATCTACGAGAGCTCCATCCCAAGTAGCTGGGCCGCCATCTCCACCTTTTAAGGTAAATTCTATCGCCACAGCTCCATCTGCCAAGGTTGGTAATGTTCCGAATGCTATGGAGCGCACACTTGAATTACCATTAGAAAAGTTAATGTTGGTGGTTGAGCTGTTGGTTAGGTTACCGTTATCGTTAAACACTTCGGTTTGTGCTAGCGTTGGAAAAACTAAAATGGAAGAAAGAAGAACGGTAGTTAAAAGCTTTTTCATAAGATGGTATTACGGATTTGGGAGTTGCTGAAGCGTTTGATTCAATTCTTGTAATTGTAAATCGTACCACAGATAAACCACTAATACGGAGATGACGAAAACCATTGCAAGTGCAATCATTACAATGGTCCCTTTGCCTAATGGAAAATAATCTGATGGTACGGTTGACATGGGTAGCAAATATGAGCCACCGTTCAACCATCTACCTAAAAACGAGCGTTACAAAAGGCGTTACAAAATGAAATCCGTGCTTAAAATGGATGGAACACAGATTGAACTGATGAAAACTGATTTGTCGCTAGGCTCCCTGACTAAACAAAAAATGGAACGCGGATTACACGGATTAACGCGGGTTTCAAATTATCTCGTTTGTCACCCTGACGCAGGAAGGGTCTCTTTTTTCTGTCTTTCTAATGCTTGAGACTCCTCGTACCTCGGAGTGACAAATGGGGAATACAACACCATAAAAGCATTATCAGATGCTTTCTATAACCGAAGCCAATTCATCATCTGGCGAAAGCCCCAACTTCTTCTTGATGCGCAATCGATATTGGCGAACAGCGTTATCTCCAACCCCAAGCGTGGCCGTAATCTGTTTTGGGGTAAGACTAATCTTTCGAAGTGCTAGAAAACGAATTTCTGCTTTGGTCAGTTCTGGATGTTTATCGGCTAATCGACCTAAATATCCTGGATAAACTTTCTCAAACAGTTCTTGAAAATCTTGCCAATCTGCTTTGGTGAGAATGGTGGATTGTTTGAGTTCGTCTAGTTCAGATTCTGCAATTGGGTTTTCGACCGGTTCGCTTTTCAACTCATTCAATTCGGCAGAAACCTGTTGTAACTCCGCGTTCTTCAACTGCATTTGCGTTACAAACTCAGAGAGTTTTGAAGATGCAACCTCATACTCACTTTCTGCTTTTTGCTTGGCGGCCAACGCTTTGAGACGTCTTCGGTTGAGCATCAACAAACCAGCAATGAACGCAAAAACAAGCACTAGAATAGTGAGGTTACGCTGGGTAATCTGCCTATTCCTTTTCTCTTCTAAAAGTGCCGATTGGTTAGCAATCTTTTCCAACTCCAACTCCTGCTCAACTCGGTTTAAAACCAATCGGTCAAAAACCTTGGAAACACTATCCTGAGACAGTAACGCAGAGTCCACGTAAGCCTCTGCCAAGGCGTGGTTGTTCAATCTTGAATAGAGCTTGGTCATTTTGGGATATACAACAGACAACCGTTTAATTTCTTCAGATTGATGCGCGTACCGAAGAGCTAGCTGCAGGTAATGTTTTGCGGAGTCGATATTGTCGGTTTCAAAAAAGGCTTCACCCAAAAAAGCTGCTGCGTTAGATGCGTTACCCCAGCTTTTAGCATTTTCTGATCCGCGCAGGTCAATCCTCAAAAGTGGCTTGGCCTGTTCATATTCGGCCACCAGACATAAATTCTCTCCCAAATTTCCTGATGCAATGAACTGCCATGTGTTGTCTTTGCTATCAACAGCTTCTTGAAGTAATTTCTCATACCAAAAATTGGATGAGTCCAGCATATTCATACTGCGGTAGTTGTTAGCCAGACCACTATACCCAAGCATAGTGTAGTAATAGAGCCCTTCATCCTTCAGCGCCTTTTGGAACAGCTTGTTGGATTCTTTATACTCCTTGAACGTGAGATGGATCATTCCTTGGTGCACCAGACAGATTGGTTTTATTGGGTATTCTTTGGAAGAAACGTCTTTGAGTAAGTCGTTTGTTACATAGTAGTGCTTGAAAGACAGCGCGTGCTGATTCCTAATCTCCATCACGCCAGCAATTAAACTATGTAATCTAGCGGTTAGCCACAGCTTATTGTAAGATTCTGCCTCCTTGGTCAGGGTTAGAATTTTGCTGTAAACCTCCTTGTTGCTGAGAGATTTGTTGTATGCAAAATAATGCGCTTCAATAAGGAAGGCCTCTAATCTGATGTCTTCGTCATTGTGTTTGTCTGCAAGCTGGTTTACAAGTTCTATTTCCTGATAAACAGCCGCTGAATCCAAGCTACGAATCTGGTTCCCGTAGTAATCGAATAGCGCCACGGTACGCTCGGTGTGGGATTTGTTTACGAGTTGAGAAAAATCCACTAACTGTCCATAAACCGCTGGAGCAAAGACAATCAACAAGAAAAAGGGTGAAAACAGCTTCTTCATTGGGTGGTGGCTAAAAGTAACGGTTCAGACCAAACCACTTGGCTTTTATCGTTTCCCTTCTCTCAATCCTCCAGCCCAGTCAGTTCTTTAGTATTCAACGTAAAGCCGAAACATCTTTATGCTTCAAACTAAAAACCCCAACCGCAGAAGCGGTTGGGGTTTCTGTTTAGTTAAAAACAAAGGGCTAAATCTTAACCACTTTAAAGTATTTGGCAGATGTCGGTGTGTAGCACTTCACGAAGTACGAACCAGCACCATAACCATCTAGAGATAGCGTAGTTTTTCTGCTCACATCCTTCGCAATAGAACCGGTTTGAATGGTTCTACCCAACTGATCGTAAACCTCAATGGTTACTGCCTCAGACGAGAACGATTCAATCTCTATGTTGATGTTATTGCTGGTTGGATTTGGATAAACCCAGATACCATCCGAGAATGCATCGTCCACATCTTCAATACCCACATTTCCATCTGCTTCAATCGGAACAACAACCTCGTAAGGACAAATGCCTGAAGCATCTAGCACAATAACGTTGTAAGGGCCAACTGGCAGGTTCGGGAATGAGCCGGTTGAAACGAAGCTTTGTCCGCCATCAATACTGTATTGATAAGGCGCAACGCCCGAAGTTGGCGTTATCTCAATAGAACCATCGGTGGTTACTGCTGAAGTGGCATCTGTGTGAACAATATCAGCGGCAGTTAATGCGCAGGCTTCAAGAATCACGGTCTCTGTATGAGAGCAAATTCCAGTGCCTCCTTCAATGTAGATTGGATAAGTACCAGGACCTAAATCGCTGAAGGAATTACTACTAGCAAACGTTTGTCCACCATCAATACTATACTGAAATGGGCCAACTCCACCATTTGTGTAAATAGTGATTGTACCATCATCCGCAGATACAGAAGTTGAGTGCGAAACACTCACATCAGCTGTAAACCCACAACCAGAGCCATCAGGACAAAATACTTCCTCCGCCTCGTGACCAAAATCTCCACCGTTGTTCACAAGCAGTGCGCCTGATGCATTTAACAATTGGAAATCTCCTTGGCCAAAGCCGCAGCAAATTCCGTCTCCAAAAGAATCGTAAACCTTTAGTGTAAAGCAAGAACTGTAGTTCAGACAGATTTCTTCAGTAAACATTTGATTGGCGCCATTTACACCTCCGCTTGCTACTACCTGATTGGTTCCTTCGTCAATTATTTCCCAAGAAGTTTCCGCAGGGTATTGATCAGCGTTGATAACGAGCGTTACGATGTCGTAATCTGAATCTAGCCCAGTAGATGTGCTCGCAGAATTGTTAGAAGCTTCTCCATCAATCTGGCCGTTAACGCTTAACAAGTTCAGCGTGATGTTGTTGGTTGGTAGTGTAAGGTTATCATCAACCGTAATTGATACCGTTTCTTGCCCTTCAAAAGGCACATCTACCGTGGCATTAATAACATCAACTACAGAACCATTAACCACAACCTGAATTTGCACGCCAGTAATAATCGTTTCGCCATGGTTTGTGATGATGGCATCAACCAAAACCTCGTTGTCGCAAGCAACAGCTACGTTGCCCACAGAAATTTCTCCATCCAACAAATGGACCTTACTTAACACAACCGTTAGCGTATCGTTATTGCCGTATTCGTCTTCTGCATCAGTCACAATACAAGTAACGTCATAACTGCCGGTAGCAGAAAAGTTTTGCGGCACTGTAAACTGATAATCGGCATCAGAAAAAGGTGCAAGTGGTCCAGGAACGTTAATCGTTTCCTGCAACTGACCATCTACAACAAGTTTGATGTCAAAATCGGTCATGTCGTTTAATCCTGTGTTAGCAATGGTTGCCGTCACCAACTCATTACTTCCTAAACTGGATGAAGATTGAGGGTCAACAATGGCCGTAACAGCCAAGTCGTTATTAGAGGTAATATCTGCCCAAAACGAAACCCAAGGTCTTGCTTGTTTAATCACCAATAAATCATCTGCCGTTACCTTATACTCGATATCCA
>JBMYXX010000008.1:0-27531 GCA_049608805.1 Flavobacteriales bacterium
ACAACGCTCAAATCAAATTCAACCTAGTTGAAAGCGGAGTTGTTTCGTTAGAAGTGTTTAACCTACTAGGTTCTAAAGTAATTTCTGAAAACCTTGGTGAGAAAGCTGCTGGCGGTCACGCTGCAAACATCTCTGCAGAAGGACTAGATGCAGGAGTTTACATGGTTAACCTAATGGTTAATGGTTCTATCTTCTCAACTAGAGTAAGTATAGCCAAGTAAGCAAATACAACTTAATTGAGGGCCACAGTCGGATACGGAACAGTATTTGAACTGTGGCCTTTCAATATTTACAACTTATATCTCAACATGAAAAAAGTACTTCTTGCTCTAATCGTATTATCTACCGCAACCGTAACCAATGCACAGGTTGCTAAAAAGAACTGGGACCTTCCTTCTGCAATGGTTAAAACCCTCGAAGGAAAAAGCATTGACACCAAATCGTTTGAAAATGATGGTAAACCAATTATCGTCAGCTTTTGGGCTACTTGGTGCAAGCCATGCGTACTAGAACTCAATACCATTATGGATGAGTACGAAGATTGGCAAGATGAAACAGGCGTAAAGCTGATTGCCATTTCTATTGATGATGCAAGAAACACGGCCAAAGTTGCTCCATTTGTAAACGGAAAAGGTTGGGATTATGATGTATATCTAGACCCTAACGGTGACTTTAAACGTGTTATGAATGTGAACACAGTTCCTCACACTTTTGTGCTAAACGGAGACAAGCAAGTTGTCTATTCTCACAATGCTTATGCCCCTGGTGATGAAGAACACCTTTACGAAATAGTAAAAGAGAATTCTGGCAAGTAAACTAACTTCTACCTCTTGAAATTTATCCACTCCCTCCTATCCGCGTTTCTATTTCTTGGCATTTTCTCAACTACCACATTCTCTCAAGAATCTGGTAAATGGGGTGAAATACATGGAAACGTTCAGTTCGATGCACAGATTTATAATCCAGATTCTGCCATTGGCGCACCGCCTGTTCCAGAGAAATTATTGATGAATGGTTTTACTAACCTCATCTATACAAAAGGAAAATTTCAGGTTGGAGTAAGGTACGAGAACTACCTAAACGTGCTTCAAGGATTTGATGCAAGGTATGAGGGACAAGGAATTACTTACAGGTACGCAACCTTCGATGCGGATTTCTTAACCATCACCGTAGGTAACTTCTACGAACAGTTTGGTTCTGGAATGATTTTCCGCTCTTATGAAGAAAGAGGTTTGGGTCTTGATAACGCCATGGATGGTGCGAGAGTTAAAGCTCATGTTTTGGGCGGGGTTTACATGACGGCATTGATTGGTCGTCAGCGTTCCTTTTTCGATTATGGCGAAGGAATTGTTCGCGGGTTTGACGGAGAAATAAACCTAAACGAAACATTTAAAGGTATTTCTGAGTCTGCTTTTAAAGCTACCATTGGCGGTAGTTTCGTTAGCAAGTTTCAGAAAGATGAAGACCCAGACTTTGACCTCCCTGAGAATGTGGGAGCTTGGGCCGCTAGAGGAACTTTCCTCTACAAAGGCTTCAACCTTTCTGGAGAATACGCCAGTAAAATCAACGACCCTCAGGCCACCAACGCATTTTTGCATGAAGGCTTGCTGCGCAAGAATTACAATTCCGGCTCTGGAGTATTAGCTTCTCTGGCGTACTCTAGAAAAGGTTTAGGAATTGTTGTGGCTGCCAAGCGCATTGACAACATGGATTTCCGTTCAGATAGAAACGCCACGGGGTTCAACCTTAACGTAAATTATCTTCCTGCTCTTACCAAACAGCACACCTACCAACTTGCGGCAAGCCTTTATCCTTATGCCACACAGCCAAATGGCGAGTGGTCTTTTCAGGGAGAAGTGAGCTACAAGATACCGCGTAAGTCTAAAATTGGTGGTAAATACGGAATTGGACTTGTATTTAACTATTCTGAAGTGCACGGCTTGGTGAATACCGTAAATGAAGAAGGAAGTGGATACACCAACAATTTCTTTGAAACGGGTGAACTCTTTTTCCGTGACATCAACCTAGAAATAAGCAAGAAGTTTAGCAAGAAGACCAAAGCAACTGTCAAGTACTTGAACTTGGCCTACAATAAAGATGTTGTACAAGGGTTAGTAGGCTACGGCACAATTAAAGTGAACATCGCCATTGCGGATGTTACTTACAAGGTGACGAAAAAGCATTCGCTTAGGCTTGAAGTACAAGGGCTTTGGACTAAGGATAGAGCAGATGAAGGAGATTGGATTATGGCCTTGCTTGAATACCAATGGTCTCCGCACATGTTTGTGGCAGTTACAGACCAATGGAATTACGGGAACAAACATGTTGAAGACAGATTACATTATCCTTCAATTACGGTTGGATACATCCATGGAGCAAGCAGAATTACTTTGGGCTACGGTCGTCAACGCGCTGGTATATTCTGCGTTGGAGGTATTTGCAGGAATGTTCCAGCTTCAAACGGAGTTTCTTTATCGTTAACCACAAGCTTCTAAGAGAATGAAAAAGAACATTTTTAAACTATTTACACTTAGTCTTCTTGTTGGATTTGGCCTAGCGTCATGCGATTCTATTGACCCTCCGCATTATGGTTGCATTGACCCAAATGCCACCAATTATAATTCAAATGCAACGCATGCAGATGGCCCATGTATGGGAGATTGCGACTACGACTCTAGCGACACCACGGTTATTTTAGGCTGTACAGACCAAACAGCACTTAACTATAATCCGCTTGCTAATTCTAATAACTGCGATTGCCAGTATGAAGGGCAGCGTAATGTTTTGATTGAAGACTACACAGGCCACACCTGTGGTAACTGTCCGCGAGCGGCAGAGGTTCTTCACGATTTAGAACTGACCTATGGTTCCAGAATTATTCCTCTGGCAGTTCATGTTGGCTTCTTTGCCGAAACTCAAGGGAGCGCCCCAGCGCCTTATTCTACAGACTTCAGAACACCTGCTGGAAACGAATGGAATAGCGAGTTTGGTAATAGTGCTCAAGGCCTTCCAAACGGAATGATTAACCGCAGACAAGAAGGCGGTGGTTATGTTCAATCTTACACGGCATGGACAGCTCAGGTAGCCAACATTTTAGAAGAAGAGCCAGACGCTTCAATTGGTTTAGACCTAACTTATGAGGAAGCAACCCGTACCGTAAATGTTGATGTTGATGTTACTGCATTCAACGACTTAAACAGTGGCCCTTACAACCTTATTCTATGCCTTACCGAAGACAGCATTATTGATTGGCAGAAAGATTATGACCCTGCCTTGGCTGATGAAAACTTAGAAGATTACGTTCACATGCACGCACTTAGAACCAACTTCAACGGTACTTGGGGAGACCAAATTGGAACCGGAAGTATTGGCGCGGGTACTGTAATATCAAACACGTATTCTCTTGTTTTAGATGATGCTTGGGACCATCACCATTGTAATGTTGTCGCATTCATCTACCAAACGGGCAATAAAGAAGTTGTTCAGGCCGATTACCGCCACATAATAGAAGAGTAAATTTGCCGCTATGCGGTTACTCCTATACTTTTTTCTGCTGCTGCCATTTACGTCTCTAGGTCAAGGGTTTGGAGGTGGCTTATTCGGAGGAATTAGCACAACTCAGGTTACTGGCGATGCAATTGTTGGCTTTCATAAGGCTGGTGGATGGGCTGGCGCTTTTACCGATTATCGGTTTACACCACGTTCTGCACTCCAATTCGAGCTTTCGTTTATTCAGAAAGGCAGCAGACAAGCGCCAACTGTTAAGAACAACGGAGTACTTTACGTAAACAATCAGAACTATCTTGAGTTACCCATTCTTTACAAGTGGTACGGAATTAAGAATATGAGTATTGAGATGGGAACTCAAGTAGGCTATCTTATAAGCGCTACGGAACGCAACAATAATGGTGAAATTCCCAATCCAATTCCTCATAAAAAAGTAGAATGGAGTGCAGCCGCAGGATTGAGTTACTATTTCTGGAAAGGCAAAATTGAAGTCAATGCCCGTTATGCCAACTCCATTCTTTCAATGAAAAAACAGGACTGGTGGATCAACCACGTTTTCGCTTTCTCTGTTAGGTATTGGTTTAAGACTACTTTGGATAAAGACAAGATTGAAGCGACAAAAAAGAAAAACAGGGTTCAGGTGAAAATTGACACTGGAGAAGAATGAACAAAAAGAAAGTAGTTGTTGGAGTTACTGGCGCAAGCGGCTCGATTTACGCCAAAGTTCTTTTTGACCGTCTTGCCGAAATCAGCAATCAAATTGAGGAAGTTGGTGTTGTATTCAGTTCCAATGCAAGAGATGTTTGGAAGATTGAATTGGGTAACACCGATTACGCAAACCTTCCTTACAAGGTTTACGAGCCTACAAATTTCATGGCGCCATTTGCATCTGGTTCTGCCAAGTTTGAAACCATGATTATCTGCCCATGCAGCATGGGAACAATGGCCAGAATTGCCTCAGGTATTTCTAACGATTTAATGACGCGTGCCGCTGATGTGGTCCTGAAAGAAAGACGAAAGCTCATTCTCGTTCCTAGAGATACGCCCATGAGTTTGATTCACATCAATAACATGAAAACGATTACCGAAGCTGGTGGAATTATCGCGCCAGCAAGCCCGTCTTTTTACAGCAACCCTAAAGACTTTGAGGAGCTGGCAAAAACGGTGGTTGACCGAGTTTTAGACTTAGCAGGCTTCGACCTTAAGTCTTACCGATGGAGCGAAAATGACGGCTCTAATCAATAAGCGAATCAAATGAGCATTCCGGCAGATAAACTTGAGTTATATAATGCTGTAATTGCTGCATTTGGCAAGCTAGAACGCAAAGGAAAAACCACTCCTTACACTTCGCTCAACGGTCATATGACTTCCTTTTTAGACAAGTCTGGCGCCATGGGATTGAGGCTTTCTTCAAAGGATATTGAAGCTTTTATATCAGAACACGACTCTAAGCTTATGGAACAGCACGGCAGAACAATGAAGGATTTTGTGGTGATTCCGGATTCGCTTTTAGCAAACCAAAAGTCTATGCTGACATACTTTGAAAAGAGCTACAAACACACGGCTTCTTTAAAGCCAAAGCCCACCAAGAAAAAGTAGGCCGTATTTATTAGAATAACTGTTTACAACGTAAGCAGCTCAATATTTATTTTCTGGTTGCAACTTTAATTGTAAAAATGCCTTGTTAGAGTAATTCTTTAACAACTCTCGCGTTTGAGGTTTTGAATGTCTAAACAAAAATCTCATGAAACTTCTACTATCCTTGGCGCTAGGCGTAGCGCTCATTTCCTACAATGCTGAACAAACCATTCCAAGACATAATGTCTTTTTCGCTTACAACAGCTCTGAGCTAAAAGGTAGCCCCGCAAGAGTTGTAGAGGCCGTTTACAAAAAGCTCAGCCCAGGAAACCAAATTCGATTTGGCATTAATGGGCCAATCTCTAACGTGCACAACACCATGGAGAAGAACAAAATTACGGCTGCTAGAGCGCACAACATCATCAAGCTGCTTAAACAAATCGCTTCAGAAAAAGACGTTTACGTAATTGTGGATGTAAGCAATCCGTATAAACCCAAGGAAGCTAACGTGGCGGCAGATGGGCCTTTCGACCTAGAAATTGTTTTGACAAAAGGTGCTACTTGGACAGAGCCTGCTTTTGCGAGTATTGACGAGTTTCTGCCGCTGCCTGTTCAATCCTTCACCATTAATCCAAGAGAAGATAATCGGTTGGAAGGTGAGCAAGGTACGGTCATCAACATTCCTGCGTTTACGTTAGAATTAAAGAACGGTTCTACTCCGGCTGAAATGAATGTAGAATTGAAAGAAGTTTACGGTGGCGGCCAGCTGGTTCAAGCAAACCTCCACACGGCTTCTGGCGGAAAGATACTCCGTTCTGGTGGCACTATTCATATTGATGCCAGTGCAAACGGAAAACCTGCTCAGGTTGCCAACGGCAAACATCTCGACCTTGAATTCCCTCACGGAGAAGAAGTTGCTCAAGAAATGGAAGTTTTCAATGGTAGAGTTGACCGCAACGGCAATTTTGACTGGGTTCCGAAGACTGGAATCGTTCAATTAGAATCGCGCGTTAGAGAAGAATTTTACATCAATGATGTGAAAGTGAGCAAGGAAGAATATGAAGCCAGAATGCAAGCTTGGGAAGACCGAAAAGCCGAGCGCGAACGGCAAGAAGCGGAATGGGCCAGAGAACAGGAAATCGAAAATGAGATTACGGCAAATGCAGAAGCCATGGACGCTTACCTATTGCAATCGGATGAACTTGGCTGGATCAATTGCGATGAGTTTTATGATATAGAGAACAAAACGGATGTGATTGTTATGGTAGATACCACTTATCGACCTGCAGTAAGAATGGTTTTCGACAACATCAATTCCGTTATGGACGGAGATTACAACCACCGAGCAGGAACAGTTACGTTCAGAGATGTTCCAATAGGCGAATCGGTTCGGCTAGTTGGTTATTCCATCATGGATGGAACAGCCTACATGGACAACCGCAATGTGATTGTCTCCGAAAAGCTAAAACACAATTTGAATCTCGCTGCTACCACCAAACAACAAATGCAAGCAGAATTAGCGAGTTTGAATTAACTGGTATAATCGGCACTATTTATCGGCCGTAGGCACAATCTGTTTCAGTAGTTTTAAACTACTAATTGAGCACCGTTGATTAACCGAATTATTTGCAGATTGAATTCTAAGCCGTTGAAACAAAACAGGTTCAACCGACTCATTTCAACGTCCAGAAATTAATCGCTTTTGGGAGTTTTAAAAGCAAACAGCGCGTGGTTAAGCGGGTGGCCGGTCTTTGTAGCACTGCTTATTCTGCTAATCGTTGATCGAACGATAACGCTCATTTACTTTGGTTTTTCCGTTACAGACATAGACCAAACCGTACTTTGGAACGGGGCATTAGACTATTCTAACGGGGTTTTTCATGAGCCTTGTTTTTACGGTCAGCCATATAACTACATGTTAGAGTCTCTTGTGGCCTCACCACTCTTATGGCTTAACATTCCGGTATATATGGCCATGCCAATTGCCACCAGCTTAATAGCTGTTTTACCATTTGTGGTATTAGGGTTGGTTTTTAGAAAAATGAACTTCCATTTATGGGCTTATATATGTCTCGCATTTCCAATTCTTCTACCGTTAGACTATGGGTTTCTCACCACAATATCACGTGGTTTTGTACAAGGGTTTCTTTTTACGCCATTGTTATTCATCCCATTGGCCAAGCCACGAAACAGGAACAATGTAACCTTGCTTTTTCTAGCCTTCGGAGCGTGTTTTATCGCCAACTACAGCTCACTTCTCATTTCTCTCCCCATTTTAATCTATGTTTTCTCGTATCACTATAGGTCCATTGCTTTTTATGCCAAGTCATTGTTGTTGCTTCCGTTTTTGGCACTCGATTATTTTGCAAAACAATTCTATGTCCTTCATCCAGAACGAGTTCTACATCAGTTAAACGGACTAAGCCTTTCAGCAGAAACCTTCATATCCAGCTTCCAAGATGAGCGATTGTTTGATGCTTTGTTCCCGTTTTTTCCAGACTTAGGAATCGTTTATCTGCCAATTTTCGGACTTCTTTTAATCCTAGCGTGGGTTAATTCTGAAAAGCGAAGCGCCCTTTTTATCTTCAGCATCCTCACATTACTCTTGGCAACATTTAGTGTTCCCAAAGTTCAAGAGGCCTTCGGAAATTCAGGCATCTTTTTCATGTCTAGCAGATTATACCTATCCCTACCATTGTTACTAATTGTTTCTCTCTATTTGGTTTTTCGAAAAAAGAAGCAACCAACTCTCGTTATGTATGCGGTATTTGTGGCCTGCCTAGTTTCTTTGGTTGTTAAGAATATTGGTATTGAAGAAAAGGCCGAAAAGGTATTTTCAAAAACTGATTTTCCCGTTATCAAAACCGCAGACTTAGTATCACGAACAAACCTGCTGAAAGCCCGTGTTAACGAGTACAACATTGACTTAATTGTACATTCTACATTTGCTGGTTGGGACTACGTTTTTGACAGCTACGCATATCATCCACTAGCGCAATCAAGCAGCACAAATCAAGAGCAAGTAGTTTCGGTTAATATTGATGGAGACAGACGAACATGGTTGTTTGCCCAAGCAGAAAACAGGAAACAAATATTGCTCAATGGTGTAAAAATTGACTCTACCCTTTTAAGCAAGGTTGAACATGTGGTTGTTGGTGATGATTGCATTATTATTCCGAATAATAATTTAGCCGTATCGGAACTCCTCAATAATCTAGGTTACAAATTCGGTAATGAGTAATAATAGCCTCACTTTTCTCAAGAGATGATTTTCAATTCGCTAGACTTTGCGGTGTTTCTGCCAATAGTGTTTCTGCTCTATTGGGGTCTAAAGAAAAGTTTGAAGCTTCAGAACCTGTTAATAGTAGCGGCTAGTTATTTGTTTTACGGTTGGTGGGATTGGCGGTTCCTTTCCTTAATCATCTTTAGCACTTTAGTTGATTTTTTTGTCGGAAAATCTCTTCAAATTGAAGAAAGTAAAGTCAAAAGAAAGGTTCTTCTTTGGACCAGCATTCTAGTAAACCTGGGGTTTCTGGGCTTTTTCAAATACTTCAACTTCTTCTTAGACAACTTTGTTTCCGCCTTCTCATTCTTTGGAATGGAATGGTCAATGGGTTCGTTAAACATTATTCTACCCGTTGGCATCAGTTTCTACACGTTCCAAACCCTGAGTTATACAATTGACATCTACAAGAAAAAAATTACGCCTACTAAAGACCTTATAGCCTTCTCCGCCTTTGTTAGCTTTTTTCCGCAATTGGTAGCTGGCCCAATTGAAAGGGCATCACATCTTCTGCCTCAGTTTAGCACAAAAAGAATGGTTACCAGAACCGATTTTGTTGATGCGTTCCACAAAATATTCTGGGGCTTGTTTAAAAAAGTGGTAATAGCAGATAGACTGGCAATTGTAGTAAACGAGATTTACAACTACCCAGAAGAATATCATGGATTCACACTTTTACTTGGAACTGTATTATTCGCGTTTCAGATTTATTGCGATTTTTCTGGTTACTCCGAAATTGCCATTGGTACTGCCCGACTGTTTGGGTTTGACCTCATGACCAATTTTAGAACTCCGTATTTTTCTAAATCATTAGGCGAATTCTGGAGAAGGTGGCACATTTCTTTATCAACGTGGTTCCGAGACTATTTATATATACCACTTGGCGGTAATCGCACCTCAAAACATCGCTGGTACCTAAATACCATGATAGTGTTTGTGGTAAGCGGTTTTTGGCATGGAGCAAACTGGACATTTATTGTTTGGGGAGCAATCCATGGCTTGGTTTTGATTTTAGAAGCTCAATTCAAGATTAAGACTCCCGTAGCTGTAATCGGCAAAGCCTCAAGAATTCTATTTACCTTTTTTGTGGTTTGCTTAGGTTGGGTGTTTTTCAGAGCAAACTCAATGAATGACGCCATGTATATACTTGGCGATATGGCGAATCCCAGCAACTATACATTCAATCAAATAAGCCTGTACGTAATTCCGGTGGTTAAAAACACGGTTTTTTCCATCGACATTTTCTTGTCTCTTATTCTTACCCTTTTCCTAGTAATCTCGGAGTATGCATTTAGCAAGTTCAAGCAACTAAACGAAATCAATTTCTGGTACCGACTTCCGTTTTATGTCCTTGGCGTGTGGAGCATTTTGGTTCTAGGGGCATTTGAAAAGAATGAGTTCATTTATTTTCAGTTCTAAGGAATGAGGTCTGCTGTCATAAAATCAGGAGTGTTTGCAATTTTTAGCGCTGTTATCCTATACAGCTCCCAACTCCTTTTCGTTTCTACAATAAAAACATGTAAGCTGGGCACAATAGGGAAAATTAATGCCGTAATGAACCACTCTGTTGATAAGGAGATAACTATTTGGGGAGCTTCAACTGCATTTCTGAATTTCAATCCAAAAGTTATTGAGGACTCCCTCAATTACCCAACAATAAATATGGGTATTGATGGAACTCCAATAGATCAGTATGGCGGGCTGCTAAAAGAGTACTTGGGCTATACAAAAAACAGCAAATACATAATTATTGCGGTAGATGTTCATGGAGGCCTTGGAGATCGAAAGAAGCTGTATCATTTTCATAACTGGGCACATCACGTAGCTAACAACTATGTGTATGACTACTTAGCAGACATAGACTCTGAGCGCTTGTTTAAAACCAGATATGTTCCGTTTTACGCATTGACGCAGTACGACAAACACGCGCTGCCCTACTTTAGGAAAACCCTGATGGGAAACAACTCAGACGATCTGTTAGAAAACCGCGGATACGTATCGAACGGAAGTGGTTACCTGGATTTAGCCACGTATAATAAAGAGCCTGTTCATTATGAGATTGCTATAGGAGAAAGGGGTTACCAAAAACTTAAAAACATTAGCCAAGAGATTCTAGGAAAAGGTGTTACACCCATAATAGTTATTACTCCATGCTATGTGAAAGGCTTTGACCAGTTAACCAACGTTGACCAAGTTTTAAGTTTGATTTACGACCTTAAACAACCAGGGTTAGAAATTTTTGATTACTCCCGGTGCTCAATATCAAGTAACCATACGTTTTTTAAGGACAACACCCATTTAAACTCACTCGGAGCCATTGAGTTATCAAAACTGTTAGCCGCAGATGTTAAGAGTCTTGAGAATGAATAATCATTTGCAACACTCTAAAGCTTATGTTAGAATGGTCAAACCTTTTAGCCATAAACCTGTTACTACTTCCAAGCGCTCAGCTTTGGTTCTGACTCTCATTCTTATTGTTCTGAGTGTTTCCAATCAAAATGTAAAGGCGCAGAATATTAAACAAGAAAAAATGAACGTTGAAGTTTGGAGTGATGTGGTTTGTCCGTTCTGTTATATCGGCAAAACCAACTTTGACAAAGCCTTGGCGCAGTTTGCCGAAAAAGAGAACATTGAGTTTGTTTGGAAAAGCTTTCAGCTTTATCCGCATGTAAAAACTGACCTAGACAAAACGCTTTACGAACACCTTTCCGAAAGCAAAGGAATCTCTGTTGAGCAGGCTAAAGGAATGGGAGTTAATGCGGCTCAAATGGGAACGGATGTAGGTCTCAGTTTAGATTTTGATAATTCGGTGGTTGCAAACTCCTTTAATGCGCATCGACTCATTCACTTCGCGAAAGAAAATGGCTTACAGCTAGAAATGAAAGAGCGGTTGTTTAAGGCCTTTTTCACAGAAGGAAAAAACATTGACGATAACGTTACTCTTACCGCATTGGCAAAGGAAATTGGGCTAGACCCAGAAGAAGTAAAAGCGATTTTAGAAAGCGACAGATACTCGGATGCTGTACGAGCAGACATTCAAGAATCTCAGCAATTAGGCGTTAGGGGCGTTCCGTTTTTTGTGTTCGATAGAAAGTATGCGGTTTCTGGAGCTCAGGCGCCAGCCGGCTTCTTAGAAACGCTTGAGAAATCATTCTCAGAATGGCGCAAAGCAAATCCAACCATTCAGTTGCAAGTTTCCGAAGGGGCGGTTTGCGAGCCGAATAAGGTTTGTGATTAGCGTCATTGCGAGCGTAGCGCGGCAATCTGCTGAGGATTACTTCGGCAAGTAATACGTATATCCAACAATCACACTTAAACCATGAACCACGGGTTCAAAATTACGCTGTGTTTGGCCGAGTAACGACCGACTGCTTATTGGTGCTGTAAAACTAACTGGCTGGTTTTGCACACCTGATTCGCCTAGCGTATAGTTGAAGCCAAATGCCATTTTACTGTTCGTTCGTTTCCAGGTCACGCCAGCCGAGAAATGATAAGAATTCCAGAAAGTGGTGTTGATGGAAGCAGTCACATTTCGTTGCGAATCAAAGTCGGTTGAGTTGAAATCAGTTCTGAAAGACCCGAGAAAGCTGAACTTGTCGTTTATCGGTTGCTCCACCGCAATTGCCGCATTAACAACCATGCTCAATTCGTTTGTTTTAAACAGCACGCTATCGGCTGTTGCGTTTCCATGAGCTTGCGCTGGCCGAATTGGAACTTCTGCTGGATCCACAAAAACGGTGTATTGAGAAATCGGCATAAACAACTCAGAAGCGAACATCAAACGTGTTCCTGATTTGAATTGATACTCGTATCCCAACGCAAACGACCACGGCAACTTGTAATACGCATCCAGTTTTCTGTTCTGTCCTTCTACAATGAATGACGATGGTGGATCGGTAGGATTAGGTTCTCCTGCGGCTAGTCTGTCTTCATTGAACCCCAAATTAGACGCACTAGCGTTCGCTCTTCCCCATAATCGAATACTCGTAGATGTAACTGTAACTCCCAATTTATGCCCGTTACTCTGAAACGAAAAACCAAGCTTATAGAGCAAAGCCACATGATTGATAACGCTGTTATTTTCGAGTTTTTGCTGAGCGGTGAAACTGGCGGTATCAGCGGCAATATCTACGCTACGGTCAATAGATAATCGAGAATCATTATTCAAATAGGAGATAAATTGACTGATACCAACTGAAAACTTATCGTTGATTTTGTAGCCCAAGCTCAACGCTCCCCATTGTTCAATATTCGAAAGTTCGTACACAAAATTGGTCTTGTAGTATTCTGGTCCAGCGCCTAGCGAGCTGATTTCAACTTCCTGTTCGGTTAGCAGGTTTAGCTTCATTCTATTACTGAACCTAGTTAGAATTCCGTAGCCCAATTTGAATTTAGGAGCCTTTTTGAGAGCAATCATTCCAGAAATTATCTGCGGATAAATCAAGGTTTGAAAAGACGTAAGGTCGAGTCCAGTTCCAGCACCATTTTTCAGCTTCGCGAACTCAAAACCGTAGGCATTTGCACTTACCGAAAGATGTCCATTTTCTATTCGCGCCAGCAAAGCTGGATTATAATACAACGCACTATTGTTTTCTGTGCCAGCGATAACCGCCCCACCCAACAATGCCGATTGCGCGCCATACTGTTGTGCCCAATATTGGTTCTGACCAAATCCAGCTAACGGCAACAAAAGCATAACAACTAGGACGTTTCTCACGGTTTCAAAAATTCGATGTTGCGTTTCAGCCCATTAAATTTAGTACGTTTTACGGCAGATTTCTGAAACACTTTTTTGAAAACATCTTCGGTTAGTTCTTCCCAGTCTTTTTTGGTCATTTCTAACATGTCTGGATGCGGATTAAACTCAGGTTCTGAATGTGGTTTTGAAAAACGATTCCAAGGACAAACATCTTGACACACATCGCAACCAAAAGCCCAATCATCAAATTGACCTTTCATTGAGGTGGGAATCGCCTCTTTCAACTCAATAGTGAAGTACGAAATGCACTTAGAACCATCTACAACGTATGGCGCAACTATAGCTTCGGTTGGACAAGCGTCAAGGCAAGCTGTGCACGTTCCGCAATGGTCTCGGATAGGCTGGTCAGCTGTTAAATCGATATCCAGAATCAACTCTCCAATAAAAAAGAACGAGCCCTTTTTTGGGTGGATGAGATTGGCATTTTTCCCCTGCCAGCCGAGCCCAGATTTAGCCGCCCAAGCTTTGTCTAAAACGGGAGCACTATCGGTAAATGCTCTTCCGTTTACTTCGCCAATTTCTTCATTTATGTAGTTGACCAATTCTCGTAATTTCCCCTTTATCACATGATGGTAATCATTGCCATAAGCGTACTTTGAAATCTTTGGAGCAGATGAATCTTTCTGTGTTTCTTCTGGGAAATAATTAAGCAAAACGGTAATGACGCTTTTAGCGCCATCAACCAATTTGGTGGGATCCAATCGCTTGTCGAAATGATTGGCCATGTAGCCCATTTCTCCATGCATGTTGGCGTTGAGCCACTTTTCTAATCGCGGAGCTTCTTCTTCAAGAAACCCAGCTTTAGAAATGCCGCATTGTAGAAACCCCAATCGCTGGGCTTCTTGCTTAATTAATTGCTCGTTTGAAGACTGCATTTAGAGCAGTTTATTCAAAAAGAGTTCCCTCTCTACCCGGACTTACTTTGCCTAGGTGCTCGTAAGCACGTTCTGTAGCTTGGCGGCCACGTGGTGTTCGAGACAAATAGCCTTCCATAATGAGGAAAGGTTCGTAAACCTCTTCAATGGTTCCAGCCTCTTCGCCAACCGCGGTTGCAATAGTTGTAAGGCCAACAGGGCCACCTTTGAATTTATCGATGATAGTACTGAGGATTTTGTTGTCCATCTCATCCAATCCGTGCTTGTCAACATTCAAAGCATTCAGAGCGTATTGAGAAATCTCCTTATCGATGTTGCCATCGCCTTTTATTTGAGCAAAATCTCTAACCCTCCTCAATAAAGCATTGGCAATTCTAGGTGTTCCGCGGCTACGCCTTGAAATTTCAACTGCCGCGCTTTCCTCAATCGGCACTTCCAATATTCCAGCAGAACGTTTGATAATTCCAGAAAGCACCGAAGCATCGTAATACTCCAATCTAGAAGTAATTCCAAAGCGTGCTCGTAATGGAGATGTTAGTAATCCAGAACGTGTGGTAGCGCCAACCAGGGTAAACGGATTGAGCGTAATTTGAACAGACCTAGCATTCGGCCCAGTCTCAATCATAATATCAATTCGATAATCTTCCATTGCCGAGTAGAGATACTCCTCAACCACTGGCGAAAGCCGATGTATTTCATCAATAAACAAGACATCATTTGGCTCAAGATTGGTCAGCAAACCCGCTAAATCTCCGGGTTTATCCAGCACCGGGCCTGAAGTCAGTATTAGACTCACATCTAAATCATTGGCAATAATGTTGGCAAGGGTAGTTTTTCCCAATCCCGGTGGGCCGTGAAGCAGAACATGATCCAACGCTTCTTCTCGTTGCTTGGCTGCCTCCACGAAAATCTTCAGGTTTTCCACAACCTTTTCCTGTCCACTAAAATCATCAAACCCAATTGGACGCAGAGCTCTTTCGGTCTCTTTATCAATTGGAAGTTGTCCTTCAGGAGTTGGATCCAAATTCTGATTCATACTTAAAGCGGATGACGGGTTTGAAGATTTACCCAAGATTACGAAGATCTACTTACATCTGAACGAATTTTCGGCAACACTTTTGTATCACCTTACATTAATCAAATTAAATAATCATGAAAACAATTAAGCTTTTAACCACCGCACTTCTTATTGGTGCTACATCTGTTGCTTTCGCACAGAAAACAAAAATCTCAACCGGTGACTTTACCGAATTGAAAGGGCAAACTGAGGTGAACCTTGTATTCGACTACTCTGAATTAGAGTGTGTTGGAGGCGCTCCTTTCTCGAAGAAGAAAAAACCCGAATCAGAATGGGTTGAGGAGATGAGAACAAAGAAAAACAACAAAGAAGCTGGTACTGGTGATGACTGGGTAAAGCGTTGGAACACGGCCAAAACAGCTTCTTTTGAACCTAACTTCGAAATCAAAATGTCTGAAATGTGGAAAGGCACCACGGTAAAAAGAGGCCTTGACAATGCTAAGTACACCTTGGTAATTAAGGTGCTCTACACAGATCCAGGTTTCAGTATTGGCGTATCTTCTTCAGATGCATGGCTAAACGCAGACATTAGCGTGGTTGAAACCGGCTCAGACAAAGCTATTTCTTCTCTTTCTATGACGGGAATTAAAGGAGCAAGTGCAACCAAAAGTATTCCAGGAATGCCAGTTGATATAGGCGGAATGACCTTTGAAAAACGTCTTGGTGAATCTTACGAGAAAATGGCAAAAAGTCTTTATAAGAAGGTTTTCAAGAAAGCTTTTAAGTAAAACTCCACCCCCTTGAAAACGAAAAAGGCCGACTATAAATAGTCGGCCTTTTTTTATGTTGCTACGGAAAACACTACTTAAAAATCATCTTCACAAAGATGTCTTTGCCCAATGGATCATCAAAATAAAGCATGGCTTCATTGGAGCCTGAAGACGTGTAGAAATTAGCCGTCTCAAAGTAGGTTTTCACCTTCTCAGATTTCCAAAGTTTTTCTCGCTTAACAGATTTATTAGGATTATTTAAGTCAATGGAAAGCATGGTAACCGGATTATCCATTTTGCTGAATTTGCTAACCCCTTTTTCGGGAGTCCATTCTTTCTCAACGTTATCGAAATGGTCGTTGAAAATCACGTACATTTTCTCGCCAGAAACCTTGCAAACGTATCCCATTCCATCGTTGGTTTTATTCTGCTGATGCTTGGGTATTCGCAAGTCCCAATTAAGTTTTCCGGTTCTAGCATTAACAGAAAAGAACTGCGCATCCTTTCTCATGTAAGTGGTAATATCCTTTTCTAAATGCGCATTGAAAATGGTAGAATCTAAATGCGTTTCTGCCATTACCAAGTAATTCTCATCATCTAGTTTTTCGAAGCCTTTAACCACAAAATTTACCTCAAAAGCACCCGCTGGTCCCTTGGCTAACTTCTGAACCTTCTTCTTGTTTCCTTTAGATTGGTTCATGGTCATATACTCATCGCTAAATTCAATGAATTTGAAAACTGGCCGTTGCTTTACCGCTCCGCTCCAATTTACAAAAGCAAAACCATCAGCCTTTTCAACCCAACTTTTAGTCGTGTTTTCCCAATCCATGTAATTGGCAGCCATAATCATCCCAGATTCGGCTCCCTGTAAAGTCCAATTTCTCAGCGCTTTCTCCTCATCTCCAGCCAAAGAAATCATCTCCATTCCATCAGCATTAATCTTAGAAAGCTTTACGTTGTACCGAGAATCGCTCTCGTAACCCTCGCCCTTATCGGTTTTTCCCCAGCAAAAAACATTGCCCGAATTATCTATGCCGATGGCATTATCTACTGGTTCATCTTGCCAATCTCCTCCGCCTAAGTAAAAGGTGTTATCAGATTCAAAAGCAACATCCTGTTTCCAGAGCATTTTTAAATCGGCATCAAAAACCATGAACTGAAAATGTGCTGTTGGGTCGTCTTTTTTATCTGCCCTGCGCGCCTTAATAAAGTAAACCACAAACTTGTTTCCGTTTGGCGAAACAGCAAAATTCAAATGCGCATCATTAAAGTTTGGGTGGAAGCCATTACCTGCCACTCGTGTTACCTCCTTAGGCTTTTCGGTTTTTAGATTCTCGGCATCAAATTCCGCTAGGTAAACCACATTAGCTTTATCGTAATGCAAGGTTTGACCCGTAAGCAAAACAGCCTTGTCTTTTAGGCTGATGAATCCTTTTCTAACAAAGGCATCATCGCTTTGCAGGCGGTCTATTTTGTTGTTAGATACGGGCTGAAACGTAGTATCGTAAACCGTGTAAATTTCTTGCTGATTGAAAAAACTGTGCGTTACAAATCCGTTTGAATTTGAAACCAGCATTTGACTCATAGACTTGCCAGGCGCTTTCTTAATGGCCTTTCCAAAATACATGTCAACGTTAGGAGACCGACCTGTTTTGCGTTGAGCAAAAACATCCGAAGTAATGGTCAACACACCAAGTGCAAACATCAAACTAAAAAGGAAACTGGCTTTTTTCATTAGGAGCAATTTGCCGCGAAGAAACGGAATTCGTGCGAACTCAATTTTACATTGCGTTACAGTTTTAACAGTTATTACAACACCTTTAGAATTGACAGCTTAGCGGTTTTCTATATTTGCCGCTCTCAAAACCAACAAACATGAAACGAATATTAGTATTGGCTGTCATTACCTCCTTCTTGGCGGCCTGTAATCAGGAATCAAAAGAAACTAAGCTTCCAGAAGGAATTAAACTTATTGAGAAGGTAGAAAAAGCCGAGTCTGGTATTTCAATTCCTTACGAAAAGTATGAGTTAGACAACGGTCTTCAAATCATTATTCACGAAGATCACTCAGACCCAATTGTACATGTTGATGTAACCTATCATGTGGGTTCAGCGCGCGAAGAGCCTTTCCGCTCTGGTTTTGCTCACTTTTTTGAGCACATGATGTTCCAAGGTTCCGACAACGTTGCAGATGAGGAGCACTTCAAAACTGTTTCTGAGTCTGGCGGTACGCTTAACGGAACAACCAACAAAGACAGAACAAACTACTTTGAAACACTTCCTAGCAACCAGCTTGAAAGGGCTCTTTGGCTAGAAGCAGATAGAATGGGTTTCTTGCTTGACGCTGTTACTCAAGAGAAATTTGAAGTTCAGCGTGCAACTGTTAAAAACGAGCGTGGGCAGAGCTACGATAACCGTCCGTACGGATTGGTTGGCGAGAAAGTAATGCAAGCGCAGTACCCACAAGACCACCCATACCATTGGCCAACAATTGGTTATTTAGAAGATTTAGATGTTGCTGATGTTGACGATTTAAAACGTTTCTTCCTAAGATGGTACGGACCCAATAACGCGGCTTTAACCGTTGCTGGAGATGTTAATCCGTCTGAGGTTCTTGAATTAGTAAAGAAGTATTACGGTTCAATTCCAAGAGGTGCAGAGGTTGAAAACCAAAAAGTTGAGCGTGTTGTTCTTGATGAAGACAGATACATCTCATACGCTGACCAAATTCGTTTCCCATTACTTCAGTTCTCTTACCCAACGGTTCCAAACTTTCACGCAGACGAAGCTCCGTTAGATGTTCTTTCTGACATTTTAGGTGGATCTGAAAATTCTTTGTTTTACAAGAACTTCCAGAAAAATCAGACTGCTATTCAGGCTTCTGTTTTTCATCCTTGCCAAGAGTTGGCAGGTCAGTTTCAGTTAACTGTTCTTCCTTATCCAGGGAAAACTTTAACGGAGATGGAAGAAAAAATCAGAGCAACACTTATTGAGTTTGAAGAAAGAGGCGTAAACGAAGATGATTTAAAACGATTTAAATCTTCTTTCGAAAGTCAAATGATTAGCGGCTTAGAAACTGTTTCTGGAAAGGCTTCTCAACTAGCTTCTTACCAGTTCATGCACGGAAATCCTAACTACGCAGGCAAAGACCTTCAGCGTTATTTAGATGTTACTGCAGAAGATGTAATGCGCGTTTACAACACGTACATTAAAGACCAGAAGGCGGTAATTCTTAGTGTTTATCCGAACGGCCAGCCGCCTATGTTGGCTAAGCCAGACAACTTTGTTTATGAAAGAGACACAACTATTGAAGCTAACATGGCTCAATACGAGGGTCTTACTTATGTAAAGCCAACGCCAGAGCAAGACGGATTTGACAGAAGCGTTAAGCCAGCATCTGGCCCAAGCCCTGTGATTAAAGTTCCAGATTATTGGAAAGAATCTTTCGATAATGGACTTGCCGTTATTGGTGCTAAGAATGACGAAATCCCAAAAGTTTACCTAAGAATTGGCGTTAAGTCTGGACACAGATTTGAAGACCCTGCAAAAGCTGGTATTGCTAGCTTGTTTGGTTCTATGATGGCTGGTACTACACAGAACTATTCTACAGAAGAACTTTCTGGTGAACTAGAAAAACTTGGTAGTTCTATCAACGTTTATTCTGGTAATGAAGAAATTGTTGTTAATGTAAGCTCTTTGGTTAAAAACCTAGATGGAACACTTGCTCTTCTAGAAGAAGTAATGATGAAGCCTAAGTTTACAGAAGACGATTACAACAGATTGAAATTCCAGCAAATGGAATCAATTGCCAATCAGGTAAACGAACCAACTACATTGGCTAATAACCAGTTCAATAAGGTGCTTTATGGCGAGGGTCACATTATGGCAACTCCTTCTATGGGAACCGAGCAAACATTGGGTAACGTAACACTTACCGATGTACAGGAATTCTACGAAAGCAACTTTGCTCCAAACATCTCTAACCTTGTAATTGTTGGAGATATTGAGAAAGACGCAATTCTTGGAAAACTAGACTTCCTTAAATCTTGGGAAAAGAGAGATGTAACTTACCCTGAAGAACCAGCATCTCCTGATGCTTCTGCAACAAAAATCTATTTGGTTGACAAACCAGGAGCTGCCCAATCTGAAGTTAGAATGGGATACCTTTCTATGCCGTATGATGCAACAGGAGAGTATTACAAAGCCAAGCTGATGAACTTCAATCTTGGTGGAAACTTCAATAGCCGAATTAACCAAGACCTTCGTGAAGACAAAGGATGGACGTACGGAACATACACTTACTTCAGCGGAAGCAAAAAGAAAGGTCCTTTTGCAGCTTCTGGCGCCATTAAAAGAGAAGCAACAGACAGTGCAGTTGCTGCTTACATCAGCCACTTCAAAGAATTCTCTGAAAACGGAATTACCGAAGATGAGCTTACTTTCTTGAAAAGCTCTATTGGACAAAAAGATGCGTTGAAGTATGAGGCAGGATACCAGAAAACTGGCTTCCTAAACACTATTCTTAAGTACGATTTAGAAGGTGATTACACCGATAAGCAAAACGAAATTCTTAAGAATCTTACAATTGAGGAAGTGAATGAGCTCGCAGCTAAGCACATTGATGCCGAGAAAATGGCCATTGTTGTTGTTGGAGATAAAGAGACTATCTACGAAGGCTTAAGCAAACTTCCTTACGAGATTGAGGTTGTTAACCTTAGCGTTGATATTGCTAACGATTAAGCACTAGGCAAACTTTCTAGCTTTAAATTAGAAAGCCCTGTCAAGAAATTGGCGGGGCTTTTTGTTTTTAATCAAGGGTAATTGTACCGATGAGACTATTGAATCAGATTTGTCGCGGTGGTTGGTTTTCCTTAATGCTGTTTAGGCTTTGCTCAAAATCCTCTAACTCTTGGATCTTTCGATTTCCGTAGTTGTGAAACAGGAAATCGATATATCGATAAGGACCAAGACACTTTCTAATTGCGGGACAAAGAAGATAGAAAACCCCTTCTTCTAATTCGGATTTCCAGAAATTTTGATGGTCTGAGATACGCATAATTGAAGTGCGTTTCCCATAGAAACTGGAAAACAGCGCAACGCCTTGGTGAGGCAAGGCAATGAGTCCAATGCTGTGTCCGTACCTCCATGAAAGCATCTGACCTAAATCATCATTCTGTCCCCCTCTATCCGTCCACCCACTTCCCCTAATATCCAACTCTTCTCGCTTCTTCAAACCCTGTGCCCACATTCCCTTTCGAAACATTTCGGCCTCAGCACTTTTCTTAAAATTAGGTTTCAGAAACAGCTCACCCATCCCTAATGTCAGCTTACAGAGAAACCGTGGTTCAGCATTCAAGTCAATACTACTTCTACTATTGTGCACTTTGAGTTTTCGAAGCTTATCCACCAACGGCAAGCGTTCTTTTGGCACAACCTTCAGCCAAGAGTCTTCATCAATTCGTTCAAACTGCGGTGCGTGGACTTCCGCCAGTTTAAAACTCTTCCAAATTGCCCTGGCTGTTACTCTTTGCCAAACCGGATTATTTGAGCCAAGAAAAACAAACACAAATCCAGGGTCCATATCATTCCTATATGCTCGGATATTGCTCACACTCAACCCTTTCAAATTATCAGGAAATGGTTTGTGGAAATGGTAAATCAGGTCACCAGCTGGCCCAAACCAAAAATCGCACACTAATCCAACCGGAGCTACCTCATCCAAACTTCCCATGTGGCGGAGAGGAATTTTAGCCTTTTCATCAATAACCTGATAATCGCTTATGCAATGAGTCCGGTCGATACTAAATAACCACCCTCTAGCAAACGGCAAATCCACGTGCTTCCCAGCACTATGGTTACATCCGTCACAGACGTTATCCAACAAGAATGGATTGCGGCCGTCAAGGTTTCCATCTAGAGCCTTGGGGATGACATGTTCTTTCGTAGTGAACATCTCGGTAGGCTTATCTTTTCCACAGTATAAACAGTAACGCATCGTATAGTCTTGCCAACCGTCTCAACGGTACACCATTTTTAGTTTTCTTATTTCCTCTTATTCTGAAAAAACAGCTTCATTAAATCAGAACAATCATCTGCCATTACACCACTTTTTACTTTGGTTTTTGGGTGTAGCAGATTTCCAACAGTAGAAAAACCACGCTTTTCATCGCTGGCGCCAAAAACCACGCTATCTACTTGACTCCAAAAAAGTGCACCAGCACACATTACGCACGGTTCTAGCGTAACGTAAACAGTACAGCCTTTCAAGTATTTACCACCAATAAAATCTGCAGCAGAAGTTATTGCTTGCATTTCGGCATGGGCAGTTACATCGTTAAGCATTTCGGTGAGGTTGTGCGCTCTCGCAATTACCCGCTTGTTAGCAACCACCACTACTCCAACTGGAACCTCGTCTTGGTCAAATGCCTTTTGCGCTTCTTTTAGCGCTTCCTTCATAAAATAATCGTCAGAAAAGATGCTTAACTCCATACCGCAAAAATACCCAGTTGCGGCCTCACGATACAAGCACGGTTTTTAGCTAATGGCAAAAACCAGTAGCACCATTTAATCGTCTTTCTTGGCTGGGTCTGGCAATGCCTGCGAAGCTCGTTTATCCTTACCAGAGCGTCTGCCAACAGTACCGCCCCAAAGACCAATTTGTGGAGACCTGTGTGTTTTTTGGGCACCTCCCGGATTTGTTGTGCTAGCAAAAGGCGTGTACTCGCTTCGGTTTGCCTTGGCGCGTTTCTTTTTAGACTTGAACTCGCTCTTCTGCTTTTTACCGCTATTAAAGCGTTTTGCCGTTGACCTTACAGCAAACTGAGAATCTACATTCACACGTTTCGTGCGCTTACTACGTGTTGCAAATTCATCAGAATTACTAAAGCGACTTCCCCTTGAGTTCCTGTAAGCAAACTCGTCAAAATCTCTAAATTTCTTGCTTCTGGTAGAGCGTGTGGCAAACTCATCCGAACTACGGAAACGGCCTTTCTTTTTGCTTCGCGAAGCAAATTCATCTTTATCGTTGTACCGATTTCTGCCGCTGCGTTTTCTAGCAAACTCATCATAATCTCGAAACATATTTCTGCGGCTTGCCTTTCTACTAAACTCAGAATACTCGTTTGTGGACTTGGTTTTCTTGCTTTTAACTGCAAACGGGTCTTTTCCAGAAAACCCACTCTTAGATTTCTTTGATTTAAATGCAAACGGATCCTTGCAAGAAAACCCTGAGGAGTGCTTCTTTTTAGCAGTGAAAAAGTTGCCCATTCTGGTTTTCTTTTTCCCTTTTCTAACCGCAGAACTAAAGCCGCTAAGCTTATTCTTCTTGTTTACGTTAACCTGAGTTAACCCCATGGCAGGGCAGGCTATCTGGGCAATAGCGTTTCCCGCAAACAGCGTGGCAATTAGCGATATGATTACAGCTAGGCGCATAAAAACAAAAAAGCACAGCAAGATACTTCTTCTAAATCATCAACAGATTGGAGAAAAAAGTAACAGGCATACTTCGGATAACCGTTTCTACGGTTTTACGGCCTATTGGTTATTTCAAACCAGTTACCGCTTCCAACATCTCGGAAACGGGCATTCTTTCGGTATAATCTGGGTTAAAGTGAAGTGCCTCAATTTTCCCGTTTGACCCAACAATATAAGTGGCCGGAACTGGAAGAACGCGGTCCTTGTTCCCACTTGCTCTGTCAATGTTAATTCCAAATGCTTTGTATCTCGTGTAAATGGTTTCATCTAGCAAGAAACTAACCCGCCATGTGTCCATAATTCTATGGTTTAGGTCTGAGATTATGCTGAATGTTGCATCTGTTTTCTTAACCGTTTTCTTCACGTATTTCGGTAGTTCTGGTGTAATTGCTACCACGGACACACCCAACTCTTTAAACTTGGGAAGCGCTTCTTGCAGTTCCGCCATATGTCGGTTACAGTAAGAGCACCATTCGCCACGGTAAAACACCACTGCAACGGGTCCACTTTTAAGCTTTTCTACTAAAGAAAACGGATTGCCGTGATTATCAATTGCTTCAATTTTAGGAGCATCTGTGCCTACTTGCAAAGACATTGCCTGCTGACCAAATGAGAACAAAGCACCAAAAGAGAGTAACGCGAACAACAAAAATTTCATAGGGTAAAAGTCGAGTGAAATTTGGGTTTTTACTGTCGATTAACCGACCAGATTAATTGGCTTCGGAAAGTTCTTTCAGTGTGTCTAACATATCAATTACCTGCATCCGTTCAGTATAATTTTCATTGAAATGAGACGTGTAAATGGTTCCGTCTTTGGCAATAATGTAGGTGGCAGGAACAGGCAGCGCACTGTCTTTGTTTCCGCTTGCTTTATTTATGTTGATGCCTGCAATACCGTAGATAAAACGTTTCCACCCGCTTAGCTTAAACGTAACGTGATACTTGTCCATAATGCGGTGGTTTTCATCATAAACTATGCTGAAACTCGCACCGCTTTTCTGTACCGTCTTTTCAATCTTCTCGCCTTTTTCTGGCGTGATGGCAATTACGCTAGCACCTGCATCTAAAATCATCTGCAACGAGTCTTGAATTTGGCTCATGTGCCTATTACAATGCGGACACCATTGACCTCTGTAGAATACAACAATGACAGGACCATTTTCTAAGTGGTCTTTTAACGAAACACGTTTTTCAAACTGGTCTAGTGCCAGAAAGTTGGGCGCTTTATCGCCAATAAAAAGTGGTTCTGGTTTCTGCGCTTGCGCGAAAAGAGAAAGAGAAAAAAGGCAAGTGAAAAAGATAAGACGCCTCATGCGTCTGTGGCTATTTTCTCTCCACACTTATGGCAGAATCTAGATTCTGGTAAATGCTCTGTTTCACCGCAGCGGCCACATCTAACAATTGTCTGGTCTTTTGTTGCTTTTGCCACCTCAACGCTTACTATTCCGGTAGGAACAGCAATAATACTGTAACCCAAAATCATGATTAAAGCCGCCAAAAACTGGCCTACTGTAGTACCCGGAGCAATGTCTCCGTAGCCAACTGTTGTAAGCGTAACAATGGCCCAATAGATACTTCGCGGAATGCTATCAAACCCGTTTTCGCCACCTTCAACCATATACATAAGCGTGCCTAGAATAACAGCCATTGTAAGAACAGCTGTAAGGAAAACGAAAATCTTCTCCTTACTAGCGCGCATGGCTTTTACAAGCATTTCGGCTCCTGACAAGTAACGCACCAATTTTAGGATTCGGAAAACACGTAGTAAGCGAATTGCCCGTATAACCAGTAAGAACTGCGAGCCAACTACAACCAAACTCAAATACGTAGGAATTATGGCAAGGAAATCAACAACACCAAGGAAGCTAAAAGCGTACGACTTTGGTTTTGCAGCTACCCACAAACGCAACACGTACTCAAGGGTAAAAAAGATGGTAAAAATCCACTCAATTGTATAAAGAAGTCCTCCGTGAGCATCTCTAAAAGAAGGAATACTCTCTAGCATAATTGCAATTAAGCTGGCTACAATGGTCCATAAAAGCACAACATCGAAGCCCTTGCCCCAGCGCGTTTCTACACCAAAAATGATTTCTTCAATAATCAGCTTTGTGTGCTTTACAGAAAGCCCATTTTTAAACGCATCTGGGTCATCCTTAAGAATGCGCTCGGCCAACCCACGGCTAATTTTCTTAAACGGATTGAATGACATACGCTAAAGATAGAAGGTCAATGAAGTTTTGCCGCCTGATTGGCAGCTTTCATTTCAACATTAAGCAACTTATAGTCAAGTTCGCCTTGCTGATTTACCAAATGGTCGGTCATAACAAGCGCTCGTCTTATTCTAATGTCTGAACTCTTAACGTTGTTTGTCCAATAAATAAGTGTGCGCTGTTTTCCCTTGGTAAAAGAGTGAAAAATCTTGTCGGCATCTGGGTTTTGGTCCAGCACTTCGCGCAGCTCGTCTCCTATCGGAACTCCATATTCTGATCGGTCTTTTTCTAACTCAACATTTAGAGTTTCGCCTCTTACAAGGCCGAGTTTTTTACACCGTTCTCGGTTAAGCATAATACGGAACTCACCTTGTCCGCCACCATGTATTGCGCAGTGGTATTTAACTGTTTCGTTAACCGTACAGATAACTCTACGGTCGGGCCCTTCAATAAATTGTTCTGCAATTTTATTCTCCACCGGAAAAAACCAATGGTAAATGTCTGAACCTTCTTCCTTAGCTAGTTTCGAAGTGAATTTCATTAGTGTCTCCTCCAAAAATAAGGAGTGAAAAGAATGAGAACCGTAAAAAGTTCTAGCCTTCCGATAAGCATGAGAATGGCCAGAAACCACTTGGCGCCAGATGGTAGCCAAGCGAAATTATCTGTAGGTCCAACGTTGCCAATGCCTGGGCCAATGTTACCGAGAGATGTAGCCACAGAACCAAGAGCCGTGTCGAAATCTACTCCGAACATGGTCATTACCACAGAGCCTAGCGCAAAAATGATGATGTAGGTCATAATAAATGCCACTACGTTATTTGTAATGGTTTGGTCAACAGCTCTGCCATTCAGCCTAACAGGAATTATTGCCGATGGATGAAGCTGACGCTTGAGTTCGAGAATGCTGTTTTTAACCAAAATGATGTACCGAACGATTTTCACTCCGCCAGCAGTTGACCCTGCGGAGCCTCCAAAAAACATCATAATGAAGAACAAAATTGAGACAAATGGTGTCCAACTTGTGTAATCCGCAGATACAAATCCGGTAGATGTTATAACGGAAACAATTTGAAAAAGCGAGTCGCGGAAAGCTTGTTCAAAACCACCATCATCAACACTAGCAACGGTTATAGAAACGCCAATTGTTAGGAAAACGATTATTCCGGTATAGAACCTAAATTCTTCGTTTGCCAGCACTTTTTTGAAGTTTCCTATCAGCCCAAAATAAGTGAGTGTAAAGCTGGTTCCTGCCAGAAACATGAAAAATGTAATGATGTATTGTATGAGCGGAGAGAACGCTGCTGCGCTTGAATTATGCGTAGAAAACCCGCCTGTTGCCATAGTTGTCATGGCGTGGTTTAATGCGTCAAACCAGTCCATTCCTGCAAGCTTTAGAATGAGAAATTCTGCAACTGTTAGTCCAACATAAACCAACCAAAGGCGCTTGGCTGTATCTCTAATTTTTGGAGCCAATTTATCTGCCTTTAAACCAGGAGATTCAGCTACAAAAAGCTGCATTCCACCAATTCCTAACATGGGCAAAATGGCCACGGCAAGCACAATAATTCCCATTCCGCCAATCCACTGCGTCATGCTGCGCCAAAAAAGAATATCCTTCGGGATAATGGTTAAATCTGTGATAACAGAAGCACCAGTGGTCGTATAACCGGAGAGTGTTTCGAAAAATGCATCGGTAAAATTGACCACACTCCCACTCATAATGTATGGCAGCGCACCAGAAAAAGACATCACCAACCAGCCAAATGTTACAATAAGAAAACCTTCGCGCTTGCGGATGTTTGGCTTTTCGGAAGAACGCGTTAAAACCCAAATAATCATCCCAGATCCAACGGTGGCCGAAGCCGAAAACAGCATTGGAACAATGTCGTCTAAATTGTAGATGAACGAAGCTGGAACACAAAGCAGCATAAACAATCCGTTGAACAGTAAAAGCAGTCCAAGTACGTTTAAAACAACTCTGTAATTGATGCTCATTTAAAAGTAGCTTTCCACTTTGTGGATGCATTCTGGTTGTGCAACAACTACAACGTGGTCCAT
>JBMYXX010000009.1:0-26843 GCA_049608805.1 Flavobacteriales bacterium
CAAATTGCTGGTACAATCCTAAGCACATAGGAATAAGTAGAATTCCAACACATAGCACAAGCATTAACCACTTCCAATCTAGCAATGGCTTCCATTGATTCTTCAGAACCAGATGGCCGGCAATTGCCAAACCTGGCATCATAAGTCCAATAGGACCTTTTGTGAGCATTGCTGCAACAATTCCTAGCGCTGCACCAAGTATAAATTTGAAGTGTTTGGTTTCTAAATAGCTAACCAACATCCAAATTGAGAATATGATTGACGAGACGAGAATCGTATCCGTTTTAATATCGTTGTTAATCATAATCATGGCTAAGGAGCCGCCAAGAATCATGGCTGCATGATGACCAATTCTCGTAGAATAAAGTCTTTCTCCTAGTTTAAATGTGCTGAACAAACCCAAGAAACTAAATAGGATTGATGGTAGTTTGTACTGCCAAGTGCCAATGCCCAAGAGCTTCATGCTTAAAGCTGATAACCAGAAAAGAAGTGGCGGTTTATCCAGATAATCCACATGCCTGTCTAGCACTTGTAGATACTTTCCAGACTTCAGCATTTCTAAGGAAATACTAGCGTACTGAGCAGCATCTACTTCCATTACATCTAAGTTGGCACCTAAGAAATAAACTAAGGATATAGCCAAGTAAGGCAGCCAAGTAAGTATTTGAGATACCAAATTCACGGTTGTCGAAAATAGAAAAACCCTGCCCGCCAATGGCGAACAGGGCTTGTTCAATTTTTAAAAAGTTAAGGCTTACTCTACTAAAGCTTTACGTGTAATAAGGCCTTGGTCAGTTCTTACTTTAACTAGGTAAAGACCAGGAGTGAATTGGTCAATTCCATTGATTTGATGACTTAGCTTGTTTAAACCGCTTTCGGTTCTAACTAGCGCACCAGACATGTTGTAAATCTCAACGTCCTTAATTCTAATTCCTTGACGTGTTTTAACTACCAAGTAATCGTTTGCAGGGTTTGGATAAACAAATGTGTTAGCGTCAACAAACTCACTTTCCTCTATGCTAACGTCTTGCATAAGAAGCTCGCGTAATCTTGGAGCAAGAAATCCGTGAATAGAATCTAAGTAAGCTTTTCCTTGTGCAGCTGACATTGTTGGGCTACCTGCGTTAGCAGATTGAAGCATATCCGTAGCTCCTTGAGAAGTTAAGAAGATAGATGCAATAGGATGCTCAGTTTGATCATCCCACCACTGCCAAGGAGAAGATTCTTGGAATGGAAAAGCAATAGGATCTCTTCTGAATGGGAACAAACCTTTGTAGTCATCAGCGTTTAGATTTAGGTGCTGATGGTTTGCAGCCAATGCAGCCTCTGCAGCTTGGGTGTATGGGTCATTAAACGTCTTTCCATTGTACAATGGGTCGTTATTTCCAAGCGCGTTCGCTTGACCAATAGCCCATCTGCTTCCAACTACATCAACTACAGTTTCGCCAGTTGTTGGTACAATTACAGTACCTGTAGCAAACGGAGCAAATCCGTCATCTGGGCAGTGGAAAGAAATCAAAGGTGGCTCACCAGCTTCCATCCAAGCAGAATCTCCTAGTGCACCTCCAACATTTACACAAGCAACAACATCATTTGTGTATCCGTAATGGTTAGAGTCGTTAAGCATACCGCCAAAACCATCAATTCCACCAACTAATCCTTCGTTGATATAAAGTTCGTTTGCGTAAAAAAGAGTATCTGCAGTCTGAGCGTCAAGCACATCTGAAGTAGAAATCCATTTACCGCTTGCCTCGTTCTCAAGCTCTTCTATTCTATCTAATGAACCGTATGCTAGAGATAAATAACCTCCAGAGCCATGTCCGTAAACGATAATTTTGTCTGGGTCAACTCCATATGGGTTTCCATCCTCAGCAACAGACTTTTTGATGTATCTAACAAGAGTTTTAACATCATTAAGTGATCTGTAAACAGCATTAAGCAAAGAACCTCTTCTTCCGTCAGGATTTGATTGAGTTGGAAGCCAGCCTAGTCTGTAATTAGGTGCAAAAGCAACGTATCCTCTTTTGGCAAACATTTCTGAAGTAACTACAATGGCGCTATCTCCGTTGTTTCCAGATGGGCTTTGGTTCAAATATTTAGGAAGAAAATTACCTGTGTGTAGTACAATAACTGCTGCTCTGTCAGTAGCTGCATCACCCACTGGTTTGTACACATCAGTGTTAAGCGGAGAGTCAGGAGTTGCACCTAAAAGGAAGCTCCAGTTTCTACCAAATTCAACATCCGATTCTAATTCGGTGCTTGGGAAAACCTCTTCTAAGTAGCGAACCTGGGCTGTTGCCAGACTTGCACTAAAAGCAAGAGTTAAACATGAGAGTAATACTTTTTTCATAGAATTTAGATTAACAAGGTTTATTGATTAAAGTTAGCAAAAGATCAGTTCCACTCGAAGAGCACAGATAGGTACGCCATACGGCCAACCCTTGGCCCGCCATAGACCTGAATATTTTTGTTGTCGAAAGCATTTTTAAATCGGTCTCCAGCAGAGCCATTTTCAAACAATGGTTTTATACCAAACAAGTTAGATGCACCGAGTTTGAATGTTACGAGTTTACTCGGAATTCGGTAGTTGATTTGAGCATCAAACATGTCGTAGGTAGGAACAATTCCGGTGAATTGTGGCGATCCTTCAAACAAAAATCCTTGCACCCATTTGTAGTTGAGACTAAACCCAAAGTGTCCCATCTTTTCTTTCCCTAAGTCTCTACCAGAAATTCCTAGGTTGAATTTATGTTCTGGTGTATTGAAGGCTGGAATAATTGGGTCGTCATCGGCAGTTTTTTGAAGCCGGTTCCAAGAGTAATTCCCTGTTAAAGTGTACTTGTTTTTGAAGTAGTAGCTCACTGCTACAGAAGCACCTTGCGTAATTACCTGATTTGTACTGTTAGCAGCCACTCGGTAGGCTTGTGGGCCAATTGGAAGCCCAAGAATTGAATCGAACTGAGATTCTACGCCAATGTTATATCCAATAAAATCATCGTAAAAGCTGAGGTAATAAGATGCGTCTAGATAAACATGGCCAAAGAAGAAGCCACGGTAACCTAACTCAACGGTTTTTACTTTTTCAGGAACGATTGGCGCAACATCAAAATACTCTAACAGGTTTTGGTTGCTTACTCCTGCACCAACATTCAAATAATCAACAAAGGATTCTACGCTAATTAGATTGTTGAACCCGTTGATGTTTCCGACCAAAATTGCACGGCCAACATCATAATTCAAATATTGATCTGCCAAGGTTGGGTTACGTATGGCAGACGAAAACCCTGCACGTATTGTATGTTCCTTAGTAGGAAGATAAACAAGCGAGGCTGCCGGAGAAAATACGAATGGGAAGTTTTGGTTTTTATCCATCCGCAAGGCGGCACTAATTTTAAGCTTATCCTTAAAGAACTTTCTTTCCCAACCGGCATAAACCCCAAATTCCCAGTTAAATATTTTACGGAATGTTGTGTCGAAAACTGCTGAATCTCGCAGTCCGCCAAAGCCATTATCAACCTCAACCTTGCTTTCAGCAATTCGCATTTCGTCAAAAATGGTTCCTTTTGAGTTTGGAGCATATAAACGTCCGTTAGCCCCAAAAGTGAACAAACCGAGTTTGGTTCCTTTAATTGATGGCTCTAGTTTATACTCTCCATGGAGATGGTATAACGCAGATTTGTCGTAGAATCGAGAACCGCCTCCATCTAACCTGTTATCGGTGTAAATGGTGGAGGTTATTTCGTTGAAAAGCTCGTTGAATTCTGCTGACCCAGGTTCTGGATAACCTTCAAATGCACTGTTTTGTAGGAATGCAGTTGTCTCATCATGCCAAGCCTGAACTTCGTCTGGGTGTTGCGCTAAAACAGCTTCAATTGCATCTGTGTCCCAGCCAACGCCAGCACCGCCAAATGTTACCCCATTATCAGCCAATAATGCCCGAACTTCTGGTCTAACGCTTTGAATCCAATAGTTGGCGTATGCTGTATTGTAATCTTCTAAAGTTCTTTGGTTGTTTAACAATTTGAAGGCAGTTACAACTGCATCGTACGAGTTACCGGCATCTTCATTTGTTGAATAAGCTCTCACAAACCACTTGTCTCTTTTAGCAACCTCTAGTCGGTTTTGGAAGAATAACATGTCTTTTAAAGAGAACCTGTTTTCACCTTGATACACGGTTGTACCTGTTCCGAAATTGAAGGAGTAGATTACCTCAAGGTCTGGCTTGATTTTGTAATGCGTTGCAAGGTTTGCTTTGAAGTTTCTGGTGTTATAATCTACAAGGTCTTGCTCCATGTAACCTCTTCGGAAGTATGTTCCTAACCCAGGATAGTTGGCAATTTGGTCAGAGTAGTCGTTACCACCCGCAAGATCTTCATCGCCATATCTGTTTACAGCATCGTACCCGCCCGGATTATCCGCGCCAACTCCCAAATCATAAATTGGGTCTAGGTTGTCTGCAACCCAGTCGTTTGCTTGCAGATAAAAGAGGTTCACTTTGTAGGCAAACTTGTCTTCTCCGTCTTTGTTTTTAAAGACTTGCGCCCACCTTACTGCTGCTTCTGCAAGGTTTCTTTCTCCAATTTTTATCTGTGCCTCAAGTCCTGGTTTTATAAACGGACTTTTTGTTCTCATATCTATAACGCCATTAAAAGCGTTAGGTCCGTAAAAGGCAGAACTAGCACCTTGCACAATATCCACCTTAAGAACATCTAACTCAGATGATCCAAGGAAGTTTCCGAGGCTAAAATTTAGACCGGGAGACTGGTTGTCAACGCCATCAATAACCTGTAAAGACCTAACCGGAGATGTGCTGTTAAAACCTCTTGTGTTAATCACCTTAAAACCAATACTGGCGGCAGTCAAATCAACTCCCTTTAGATTTCCAAGGCCATCATAAAAGTTAGCAGCAGGAGTTTCCTTAATGGCAAGAATATCCATGCTTTCTACCGTAAGGGCAGACTCTTTTTGTTTGTCAGAAACACGTTGCTCTTTTACTACAACACCTTCTAGCATTACAGCATCTGAAGCGAGTTTAAAAGACATTGGCGCAGCGAGCGAAGTAACTTCTAGCTCTTGCTTTATATAGCCGATGTAAGAAATAGTGATGTTAAAAGGTGGCTGTTTTCCTGGGCTGAATTTGAATTTTCCATCAAAATCTGTTGTTGCTCCAACAGCTGTACCTGTAAGAACTACACTTGCCCCAAAGAGAGGTTCGCCCGTTTTCTCATCGGTAATTGTACCGCTAAATTCCTGTGCAAGTACAGAGAAGCCAGTGAAGAAAACAAGGAAAGAAAATGCTGTGAAAAGACGTAGAAATTTCACCATACGTATCTGTGTTTATTTGAGTTCAAATATACCTAAGTAAATACTAGCTAAATACCGAGTTAGAGACAAAGAATTGAATTAGGCTACCACCATGTTCATATTGGAGTAGAAACTCCGTATCTCTTCTAGGGTTTCAAGAATTTCAGAATTATCGTTGGTGGTTACCAAGCGCATTCTAAACGGTTTAAACCCGTGAAAGCCTTTAAAATAATTGGCGTAATGCCTCCTCATTTCAACGTTTCCAAGCCTGTCGCCTTTCCACTTAAGCGAAAACTCAAAATGTTTGAGGCACGTGTCAACGCGTTCGTCAATGGTTGGTGGAGCAAGGTGTTCGCCTGTAGCGAAATAGTGTTTTATCTCATTAAAAATCCATGGGTAACCAATGGTAGCTCGGCCAATCATAATCCCGTCAATGCCGTAATTATCACGCATCATTTTGGCCTTTTCTGGACTGTTTACATCACCATTTCCGAAAACAGGAATAGTAACTCTTGGGTTATCCTTTATCTTTCCAATAAGTGTCCAATCTGCTTCGCCTTTGTACATCTGCACTCTAGTTCGGCCATGTATGCTGATGGCTTTTACGCCTACATCCTGCAAGCGTTCGGCCACCTCTTCAACAAACATGGTGTCGGTATCCCAGCCTAAACGGGTTTTAACCGTTACGGGTAAGTGGGTGCTTTTTACAATTTCCGAGGTCATCTCAACCATCTTCGGAATATCCTTCAGAATTCCAGCACCTGCACCTTTACAGGTTACCTTTTTTACCGGGCATCCATAATTAATGTCGATAATATCTGGTTTGGCAGCTGTGGCAATCTCAGCAGATTCCTTCATAGAATCGATGTTTCCGCCAAATATCTGAATGCCAATTGGACGTTCATATTCAAAAATATCAAGCTTTTGAACGCTTTTGGCAGCATCTCTAATCAACCCTTCAGAAGAGATAAATTCGGTGTACATAATATCCGCACCGTTGTCTTTGCAAACTGCACGAAATGGAGGGTCGCTTACATCCTCCATGGGGGCCAACAACAACGGGAATTCCCCTACATCTATATCGCCTATCTTTGCCATACTATTTGCGGCTGCAAAGTTACTTAATCTCACTTGATCGAATCTTTACAAGCATATTTACAGCGGGGCTTGCTTAACAGAGTCTTGTTTTTTCTGTTGTTGGTTTTTACCGGAGCATCCTTGTTTTCCTTCTTCGGATTTATTCTGTCAGAACTGTTTCTGGGAGTTCCTCTACTCACACGGCCAGACTTGTTGTCTAACCTTACTGACCCAGAATTGCTACCAGCAATGAGGATGATGCAAATTTTGCAAGCCTTGGGTATGCTTATTCTTCCATCGCTGTTTTACATCTGGCTAACGACAGATAAGCTGGAGGTTAGGAGAATATTTGGTGGCCCGATTAGGCAGCCCGTTTTAATAAGCATAGTGTTTTTTATGGTGGCCTTGCCAAGCATTAACTACATCTCAGAATGGAATTCTGGTTTAGAAATTCCAACGTTTGTTGGGGAGTGGATGAAAGGTAAGGAGCTGCAAGCAGGAGAACTTACCAAGATGTTTCTGGATATGCCTAATGCAGGCTACTTGGTTTTAAACCTGATTATGATTGCCGTTTTTCCAGCAGTTGGAGAGGAGTTGATTTTTAGAGGAATCCTTCAGCGTGGAATAGCTAAGGCAACTAATAATCCGCACGTTGCAATATGGGTTGCCGCAATCTTGTTTAGCGCGGTACACATGCAGTTCCTCGGTTTTGTTCCCAGAATGCTGATGGGAGCTGCCATGGGATATCTCTTCCATTGGAGCGGTAACTTGTGGTATCCTATAATTGCGCACTTAACCAATAACGCCATGGCAGTTGGTTTGGCTTATGGAATACAGCACGGTTCCATTAGACCGGAGATAGAAAGTGCAGGAATAGGAAATGGAACAATGGCTGCGCTTTCGGTTTTGTTTTGTCTTATGCTTCTGTTTCTGTTTAAGAAGCATCAAGAGTCTGCGAGTTTAGCGCAATAAAAAAGGAGCTCGAAGGCTCCTTTTTTAAAAGTATTTCTTTTAGAGTTCTTGTTACAAACTCGCTTTCTTGTCTATAATCTTGGTAGAAGAATAATTGATTTTAAGCGCATTCGCTTTTCTCAATTCTTGCTTGCAATCAACCACAATACCCATCTTGGTTTTGGTGTCAACTTTCATAGACCATGTAAGCAATGGAACTTCCGCTTCGTCTGTATTAGCTCTAACTTCTTCAACCCAACCAATAATGTCTTTTGGAGATGCAAAAGCATCTTCTAGTTGTAGTCTAGGCTCAGTACCCATCACTTTCTTAAGTGAGTTTATTGGTGGCCCAATGTGCATATAAGCTACTAACGACTTTCGTTCCAGTTTAGCTACTTGTTTGGCTTTAGGTATAACGTGCTCAACCTTCAAAGTAGTTTCGCGCATTACTGTTGTTACCATAAAGAAGAACAAGAGCATAAAAACGATATCTGGCAATGATGCCGTAGATACTGGAGGAAGTCCTTTTTTTCCTTTTTTTCTGATTTGCATAACTGTATCGTTTTAGATTCCGCCTCCGATTTCCTTCGGCTCAGCTTCAGAAATACGTTGAGGGATCAACATTCTTACAGCTTTGGCTTTTTCCTTATCAGACTTACTCTTTTTAGAGTTTGCCTTCAAATCGTCATAAGACTCACCAAATCTGTCCATTGCTACCTCATTTCTTACTTCAGAGTAAGCTTGTGCAAGCTGATCCTGAATAGCTACGTACAACTCGTACGATGTTCCACGGTCGTTTTGAAGCGAGATAATTTGCTTTGAGATTTTCTGATCTGCACCAAAGTATTTGATGATTAAGGCATTTTTCTCTGGTTCATCACCAACAACCTTAAACGCAGGGAATCGTTCGTCACCTGGGTTATTCGGATATCCTATGATAAACTCCTTGGCAGCTTCTTTCAAGTCCTCAACCTGCATGTACTCATCTTCAACCAACATGTTATCTGCCGCGTTAGCAAGTACAACAAAAACGTTTCGCTTGTTAACTGGCGGAGGTGGTGGTGTAGATGGGTCAATTGGCGGAGGTAGCACACGCATCAGCCCAGTATCAACATCCATAGTTGTTGTTACTAGGAAGAAGATGAGCAGCAAGAAAGCAATGTCGGCCATAGAGCCAGCATTAATCTCTTGTAGTTCTCTCTTTTTTCTAGCCATTACTTAAACAGTTTTGCTACTGCCGAATAAACTAAACCAATAAGAGCAGTTGCGATTAGAATGTAAAACGCAAAGATTCCAGTTTCTGCTAGTTTGGCGCCATTGCCACTAATCTCAATGCTACTTAGGTGATTCTCATCAGAAAGTGCGTAAGAAATTCCGAAAACAACTACTAGCGCTACAATACCAACAAGAGCACCAACAGCGTTCTTAGGGTTTTTAGCAAGTTGAATTACCGGAAAAATAACGGCTGCCGCTGCTGCTACTGCTAGCAACAAGTAGCAAATTGGTATCCCAATATTTACAAAGAATGATTCCATTGAATTTGTTTTAACGGGTTATCAGCCAATTAATTACTTACCACTCTTGATAAGGATGTCCATGAATGAGATAGAAGACTCTTCCATGTCATTTACAAGGCTATCAACCTTAGCAATTAAGTAGTTGTAGAACACCTGAAGAATAATTGCAACGATAAGACCGAATACTGTAGTCAAAAGTGCAACCTTAATACCACCAGCAACCAATGATGGAGAAATATCTCCTGCTGCTTCAATCGCATCAAATGCTCCAATCATACCAATTACAGTTCCCATGAAACCAAGCATTGGTGCAAGTGCAATACAAAGAGAAATCCAAGAAAGACCTTTCTCTAACATACCCATTTGAACAGATCCGTAAGAAACGATTGACTTCTCAACCATGTCAAGACCTTCGTCTTTTCTGTTTAATCCTTGGTAGAAGATACTAGCAACAGGACCCTTTGTGTTTCTGCAAACTTCTTTTGCTGCATCAACTCCACCAGAACCAAGACCGCTTTCAATCTCGTTCAAAAGTTTATCAGAGTTACCTGTAGCAAGACTTAGGTAGATAATTCTTTCAATACAAAGAGCTAATCCAATAATAAGAACCACAAGAACGATTCCCATAAAACCAGCACCACCATCAATAAAGTACTTCTTTAGTGTTTGGTGAAACGTAGCCGGAGCTTCTTCTACTTCTGCTGATTCTTCAGCTTCAGGAGCTGCTGGTGCAGCATCTGCAACCTCTTCAGCTTTGGTGGTCATTTCCTCGCCTGTGGCTTCGGTGCCATCTACAACTTCTGTAGTGTCTCCATCTCCTTCAAGAGCAAAAACTGCTGGTGCGTAGCTGAAGTTAAGTACAGCGGCAAACGTGATAAGGGCAAACAACTTTTTCATGATTCTGATTCTGGTTAGTTTTTCAACTATTTATTTAATGGTTTACTATTTACTATTTCAAAACTCTATTCCTGCGGAGAGAGAGGGATTCGAACCCTCGAAACCCTTTTGGGGTTTACACGCTTTCCAAGCGTGCGCCTTCAGCCACTCGGCCACCTCTCCCTTACTTCACAACTCCCCAATTTGGCGCGCAAAATACAAAAAATGTCATTCGGCAATCCTACAATGTTTAAAGTGTCATTTCACCTCTAAGGGGTGTTTTCATCATTTGTCTCCGTTCATTCAAATCGGTGGTTAATCCAAGAACAAACATGGCTTTTGCAACCGTTGCTTCTGTAGTCATGTCCGATCCGCTTATTACTCCCATGGCCGATAATTCTGTGCTGGCTTCATACTTCCCCATCTCCACATGGCCTTCTCTGCACTGCGTAACGTTTACTATCAGCACTTTATTTTGAATGAGTGTGCCAATGGCGCTTAAAAACCGTTTGCTGGTAGGGCCGTTTCCGGAACCGTAGCTCTCTAAAATGACGAGCTGCACACCTTTTTCCACAAACATTTCGGCATAATCACGAATATCTATTCCCGGAAATAGCTTCACAATGGCAATGCTGCTGTTTAGTTTGGTATGAACAATAAGCTCATCTTTTGGCTTAGGAAGTAACCTGTGGTCAAACACTTCAATCTTAACTCCAGCCTCGGCTAGTACATTATAATTAAGCGATAGAAACGCATCAAAATTCTCTGAATTGAACTTGTGGGTGCGGTTGCCACGATAGAGATTGTCTTCAAAATAGATGCATACTTCAGGAACGCGCGATTCGCCAAGTGCATTGCGCATAGCAGCAATCTCTAGTGCGGTAATCAGGTTTTCGCGCGCATCAGTACGCGGTAAACCAATGGGTAGTTGACTGCCGGTAAAGATGACTGGCTTTGCTAGGTTTTCTAGCAAGAAACTAAGGGCCGATGCGCTGTGCGCCATGGTGTCTGAGCCGTGCAGTACTACAAAACCGTCATACTTCTGGTAATTCTTGCCAATGGTTTCGGCAAGTTCTATCCACATTTCGGGTGTTACGTTAGACGAGTCAATAATCTCATCCAATTCAATAGCCTTAATGTCGATGCCCAAATCGAGTAAAGACGGAATGGATTTAAACATGCGCGACAATCCAAATGGCTTGAGCGTTCCTTTCTGCTCATCGCGAATCATCCCAATTGTACCGCCTGTATATATAATGAGAACCTTGGGTTTAGACATCTTCGCTATAGGTTAAAAAGTCTTTCGGCATTTGCCGTGGTAATTTTTGCAATTTCTTCCAACGAAATTTCTTTTATGTCAGATAATTTATCGGCAACCAATTTGGTGTAACCGCTTTCGTTGCGCTTACCTCTATAAGGTGTTGGCGCCAGGTATGGTGAGTCTGTTTCGAGCAGAATTTTCTCCATCGGAACATCCTTTATGGCCCTATCAACCCCGCTATTTTTAAAGGCGAGTACACCACCCAGACCAATATGAAGACCAAGGTCGATGGTGCGTTTGGCCTGTCCTTCATTTCCCGTAAAGCAATGCAGTACGCCTGTTAAGGTGCCATCTTGTACTTTTTCTACCGAAGCAAAAATCTCATCAAACGAATTGCGGCAATGAATAGCAACTGGAAGCTTTAGCTCTTTGGCCCATTCCATTTGTTGTTCAAACGCGGCTATTTGTTCCTTAATAAAAGCCTTGTCCCAGTAGAGGTCAATTCCAATTTCGCCAACGGCAATGTATTTTCCCGTGGCAAGCTCGGTTTCAATGTGCTTTAACTCAGCTGCAATGGTCTCATTTACAGAGCACGGATGAATCCCCATCATAGGAAAGCAGCGTTCGGGATAAGCATTTACCACATCCCACATCCGTTGGGTAGTGCTGCTATCTATGTTTGGCAGTAGCAAGCGTTGCACCCCGTTTTGTGCGGCACGCTCCATCACTTCCGCTAGGTCGTCATCAAACTTGTCGCTGTATATATGTGTGTGCGTGTCTATTAGGTGCATGGCGGCAAATGTAATTAGACGAACAATAGTTTCTTGTTATTCCCAGGAGGGAGGAATCTTTTGGCAGACCTGTTAGGTTTCTAAAATCTAACACGTCTATAAACCAAGGAAGTTGGGTTTCCTTGTTCCTCCGAATGACAAACGAAAGATGCAAGTTTATATTTGTGGGGTGCAGCGCATCCTCATTATTCGTTTTAGTTCTATTGGAGATATTGTGCTAACCACACCCGTGGTGCGCGTGCTGCGCAAGAAATACCCAGAGGCAGATATCCGATTTGTAACCAAGCCGCAATTTCCGCAACTGGTAGAACCCAATCCGTATTTAAACGGTGTTTTTACGCTGGATGATTCTGTTGCCAGTCTAGCAACCCAGCTTAAGGCATTTAAGCCCAACTTAGTGGTTGACTTGCACCATAATTTGAGGACAAGAATCCTGAAAACCCTAGTTGGTGGTAAGTGGCTTTCGTTTAATAAACTAAACGTAGAAAAGTGGCTTAAGGTAAACCTCAACGTAAATAAATTACCCGATACGCATATTGTAAATCGCTACATAGAAACGGTAAAAACGTTAGGGATTAAAGCCGATGGTAAAGGGCTCGATTTCTTCTTTTCCGACAATTTTACTGTACCAACTATCCCTGCAGGGATTAGCACAAATTACGTTGCAGTAGTAGTTGGGGCTAAGTTTAAAACCAAGCAATTGCCAACACAGAAATTGATAGAAATTGTAAACGGTTTAAAGACGCCAGTTGTGCTTGTTGGTGGAGAGGAAGATGCAAAAATAGCATCGGAGATTGAGGCCAACGCTAAAGCAACTATTTATAATGCATGCGGTGCGTTTACTATTGCAGAATCGGCTTGGGTGCTTAAACAAGCAAATGCGGTTATAACGCACGATACAGGCATGATGCACATAGCAGCAGCATTCAATAAGAAGATTGTTTCTGTTTGGGGAAACACCATTCCTGAATTTGGCATGTATCCCTATTTACCCGAAACCGAACCCGCTTTTATTGCCGAAGTAAAAGATTTGGATTGCCGACCGTGCAGTAAAATTGGCTACAACGCCTGCCCAAAAGGGCATTTTAAGTGCATGAATGAGCAGGATATTGACGCTATCATAGCTAAGGCCAATGAGGCTTTTCCTTCTTTATGATTTCCTAGAAAGTAGCACCCCAACCTTCGTCACTTTTTTGTCATTCCGAGTGTGCGAGGAATCTCACGGTGTAATTAACCCCTTCACTGCAACAAGCAATACGTTTGCCTTCTTAATGAAGGAATAACTCAATAACATAAAAACTCCCCATGGAGTATAGAACCAACCATGAGGAGCTGCTTGTTTGCAAAGGCAAACAAACGGGGTCATTCTTAAGTTATGACCCTTTATGGGGCTACAGAAGAAGCGTCTTGAGAAAAAGCCCCAAGCACATCGTTCTTGCCAATACCCGCTACACGAAACCTGTAAACTGTACCCGTAACAAGACCAGAAATTTCCATCTGGCTTTTGCTTGGTGTGCCTTTTTTGGCCCAAAAACCATCGGCTTTATCGTCAGTTTCCCAAACCTCTACCTGGTAGTTAGAAACATGCTCTAGTCGGTCCCAGTTAAGCTTTACCCTACCCGATGTTCTTGTAGGGTAAGCATCTAAGTTTTGCACCTGTTCTGGGTCTGGTAAAGGGCTTGGTGTTTTGCGCACCTCCATACCAGATAAAAGGATAATGCCCTCGTTACCACCGCTTACGTTTTGCACGTATGCGGCCAACTGGTTTATCAGTACGTCTAGTGCTTTTTCTGCCTCATTTTTGGCAAACGTAAGCGCATAGCCACCCGCTAGTGCTGCTATGTTCTTTTTTCTTAAATCGGAAATTGCCTCATCTACAGTTTCTAATGCAGGATTAGGGGTTGCAAATGCTGAGGCATTCAGCGCCATTTGCTGAAGAATGTAAGCGCCTCGGGTTAATTTTTGGTCGGCAGTTTTTCGTTGCCATTCTAATTTTACAGTAGCCATAAGCATAGTGTTTAAGTAAATAGTTAGCTAGGCTATTCTGCGCCTTGGCTTTGTCTTTCTATACTTTTTCCGAACAGAATTTCGGTAATGACCATAGCTAATACGCAGCAGTATGTTATTTATTATGTGTTGGTGAAAATATTTTTGGCTTGTGCTAATTCAACACCAAAAATGAGGGCATTATCATTTTAAATGATATTACATTAAGGCTATGTTAATTCATTTTAATGCACAATAAGTGATGAGTGTTTGGTTGTAAACTCACTTTGCGTTAAAGTCTATTGTTTATGCTAACAAGTGAATTCACTCTGCCTACAATGCAATTGACAAGTGGGTTAAGTGAATTCATTTTGTAATTGGTTTAAATGATTTTAGGTTCAAATCCCATCATTTATGGCACTAAAATGCATTTTGCTTAGCATTTTGGCGTGTGCAATGGTTTGTGGTTTGTATTGTGGTAGTGTTGCTACGTAAAACGCACATTAAAACATACGTGAATAACGGTAATTTAGCATTGTTAATAAATATTTTTGCTTTTATGGTGGCGGGGGGTAAATTGCATTGGTATTCACTAAAACCTCTACCAATGATTAACTTACAACCTACTAAACAGAGCACAACGAAAGGGCTAAGCGTTACCAAAAAACGTGTCTCTTTTAATTACAAAATATTACTAACCATGCTGCTGGTTTCGGGTATGTGTTTTATTAATGTGGATGGCGCGTTGGGACAAAGTTTTATGGATGGTGCAAATCCATGTACTGTCCCTCCATCGTCTGGAACAACTTGTTCATTTGCCCAAGGTGATGGTGCTAGTGCCTCAAATGGCGCAACTGCAATTGGAGGTGCAATTGCAACTGGTGGCGGTTCGGTCGGCATTGGTGCGGGTAATGCAAGCGGAAGCGTATCAGTTGCTATTGGTGGTACAGCTTCAGGCAGTCATTCCTACACGCTTGGGGTAGGTGCGGCTGCTGGTGACCATGCCATTTCTGTGGGAGCAGAAAACGTTGCAAATGCTGATTATTCATATGCTTTTGGAGAGTACTTGAAAACAGATGCATCTGCTTCACACAACTTCGTTATTGGTGGCGGGATTTTCGGCTCAACTCAGTTTACAAATAATATTTCCAATTCAATAATGCTAGGGGTAAACTCAAATGTTTCAACCATTTTCATAGAAGATGCTGGAGGATACTCTGGCGGCATTGGCCGGGTTGGTATTGGCACCACCGAGCCAGATGGGTTGGTGCACATGAAAGATGAAAGTGGAGACGACACGTATATGTTTATTGAAAAAGGAACAGGAGACAATGGAGGTATTATTTGGCATAATGGTGCGCAATCTGAAACAACAATAAACGCAGCGGTAGTTCTAGACGATGCAGAAGACCTTATTATAGAAAACCGTATTACAGACGAAGACATCATTTTTAATGTTAGCGATGGAGGTACAGATACAGAAGTAATGCGCATAGACGCTTCTACAAGTAGGGTTGGTATAGGAACACTTGCTCCCAATGCAAAATTGGAAGTGAATGCCGAAGCTGAAACAGGAGGAGAAAGCATTGGCTGGTTTACTGTAAGCGATGCCACCGAAGACCGCCTTCGCATTCGTAACGGCACCAGCAATGCTGGCGAGTTCACCCCCGTAATTTTAGGGCAAGTAAGCAGTCACAACAATGAGGCTTTAAGGTTTACTGCATCTACCGATAACGATGCTGGGACCAATCCCATTATGGTTTTTCAGTCACGCTTACAAAACCCACTCGCGGCAGTTGCAACTCGTCCCTTGTTTCGTTGGAGCGATTATACTAGTACCGTGATGCAAATGGATGCCAACGGCAATTTAGGTATTGGTACTACGAGCCCAAGTGGGAAGTTGGAAGTGAATGGGACGGTCTTTGTTGATTTCAGTTCATTGCCTGGAGGAAGTACTACTACGGATTATTTTATAGGTACTGATGCGACTGGACAGATTTTAAATTTGGGTATGTCTTCTATTGAATTCAAGGAAGCGGTGGAAGACATTGAATTTGATAAGGAAGCATTCTTGAATTTGCGCCCTGTTGATTTTAGATGGAAAGAGTTCCATGGAGGCAAGATGGATGTGGGGCTAATTGCGCAGGAAGTTGAACAGACATTTCCAGCCTTGGCATCCTATGCTTACAAACGAACCCATCTTCCAAATGGTGATTTTGAACGGGATTCACTTGGTATGGCTATCGAAGATACTACTCAGATGGAGGTAGGAGGTGTCCGTTATCATAAGTTGCCAGTTTATTTACTCTCGGTAGCTAAAGGGCAGCAACAAGAAATTGAAGAACTCCGTACTCAAATAGAAACCTTATCTACAATTGTTCAGAACTGTTGTGTGGCAGGGCCAGCTTATAGATTAGAACAGGGTAGTGATGTGAATAAAGATGATGTAACAAGAAAGGAACTAGATGAGTATGTTCTTTTGAGGAACGACCCGAATCCGTTTGCAGACTACACGGACATCAGTTACGAAACAAGCAGTTGCAACAATTGTCAGATTATTGTTACTGATATGAACGGGAGGGTAGTAAAGCGAATTGACCTGCGAAACTCAAATGGGAAAATCCGAGTTTATTCTTCGGAAATTGGAACGGGTGTTTTTTCATACAACATAATTGAAGAGGGTCGAGTCATTGGATCGTCTAAAATGATTTCAAGCCGCCAAAGATGAAGCATGCCTTTCTTGTCATGTCTCTACTTATTACAACGTCAGTATCATTTTCTCAATGTCCTGCGGCTTGGGTCAATGGCATAGGAGCCCCGCCTTCGGGTTCAACCGCGCAGTCGTTCGTGTCAATCGCATATTCCAATAATTATGTGTTTTTATCTTGTCAGATGTCTTTGGCAGATACTTTGGTCAGTGGCACTGTTTCTATTAATACGGATCCATCCTTGATATTTCCGAAGGTTCAATATTTGGTAGCCATGGACACGCTTGGAGCTACTGAGTGGATGTTGTCAATTGGATGCCAATCTTTTTTGGGAAATGAGACAAGTATGATTAGCGATGAAGTTGGAAATACTTATTTGTTCATGAGTTTCCCTTCAAATCTTTATTTGCCAGATACTATTCTTACGACAGACAACGGTAATTGCATGGTTACCAAGTTTGATCCGAACGGAACACGGGTTTGGACCAAACAGATGGAAGGATTAGGAATTCCTCGCTCGGTATGGTGCAATGGCAAATTGGTATTCGCTCTTGGCTATGAGAGTCAAATTGAGTTTTCAGGTTCTAATTATGCCTCTGATGGAGAGTTCGACTTTCTTATTGTATGGATGAATGCTGATGGTGAGGTTGAGCAGGTGAAAGAAATTAAAGGAATTGGTGAATCAACAGTCTATGATATAAGCTGCATAGGTCAGAATCTTTTGGTTCAAGGTCGGTTCAACCAGGAATTGGAGTATTCTGGAACGAGCTTAGGAACATCAGGAGAAAGCCAATATCGTTCGTATCAATTGTTTCTCAATCCACAAGGAAGTCTTCTTTGGAATACTCAATCCACTTTCCATATTGGGGGCGGCTGGCTTCAGGAATCGGCAGCACGGGTTGGTAATCAGATTATCTCTGTTGGACGGCACGGTACGGAGGGCATAGCATTTGGCAACCTTACCATACCGCATTTTGGTGGCGGTGATGGCTACATATGTGGTCAAAACTTAGGTGATGGGTCATTCAATTGGCTAAGGGGATTTGGTTCAGATGGAAGCGAGTACTTATTGAAAGTGACCGAATATGGAAATAACCTAGCTATTTCGGGGCAATCTGCTTCAGCGCAGGTGTTTTTTGATGGCGGACAATTTGAAAATCAATTTCCTGGTGTACGTCAGCCAATTCTGTTCGCAGTAGATACTACGGGTAAATTCGTGTGCAAGAAGGAAATTGAAAGTGATTCGGAGCTGGGCTCGATAAGTGAATTTATTACCTCGGGATCTGCCATTTACGCAGGAATTAATTATGGAGCCGTTAGACCACTTGATGATTTTAACACCGCCCTTGTTGGTCAGCGTAATCTTGGAGTTTGGAAAACCTGCCTCCCGTGCGATACAAGCGTAGGCATTAAAGAAACCACCGCTCAAACTACCTCGCTGGCTGTTTACCCCAACCCATTAACGGCCCAAGCCCAGTTAAACTACCGTGCCCCGCAAGGCATAAAACCCGTGCTACGGCTAACAGATGTGCATTGTAGGGTAGTGCAAACCGTGCAGCTACCAAACAATGAGGGTAGTTATACCTTAGAAGCAACAGAGCTTAGTGCTGGTGTTTACTTCTGTAGTTTGCTTAATGGAACGGAGGTGCTTGCCACACAGAAACTATCTGTAGTTAAAAATGAATAATACGTTGTATAGGTTTAAATCGGTCACAAACCGATTGTATAGTGAGCCACACAAGTTGTCCGCTAAAGCGGAACACTTGCGCGAGCGGGGGTAAAGTAGCACTCCAACCCTAATCACTTTTTGTCATTCCGAGTGTGCGAGGAATCTCAAAGTACTAGACACTTCAGCGCAACAAGCTGACTATATTAGAACCATGAAAAAACTACTCTTTTCAAACCAACCCATTGCACAAGATTTAGGGCTGCTTATTATAAGGTTGTCTGCTGGCGGAATGATGGCTTACAGCCACGGCTGGGGGAAATTGCTGAAGCTAATGTCTGGAGATATGAGTTTTGCCGACCCAATAGGCGTAGGAGAAGAAGTCTCTTTGGTGCTAACCGTTTTTGCAGAGTTTTTCTGCGGAATTTTAGTGGCGCTAGGGCTGTTTACAAGAGCCGCACTCATACCGCTTATCATCACCATGTGGGTGGCCGTATTTATGATTCATGCCAATGACCCTTTTGGTAAACAAGAGTTTGGGTTGTTGTACCTCGCGCCTTATTTAGCACTCTACTTTACTGGTCCAGGAAAGATTTCTTTAGATAAGCAGGTGCTTTAATCTTCAAACAACGCTTTAAGCTCCGTTGCATCGCTTGGTTTCATTTTCCCAGCAAGAATTAAGCTAAGTTGTTTTCTGCGCAAAGCGCCATCAAAGCGTTCTTTTTCTTCTTCCGTTTCTGGGTAAACTTCTGGCACCGGAATAGGATTTCCTAACTGGTCAACAGCCACAAAGGTGTAAATGGCTTCGTTTACTTTAATCTTATCAGAAGAAGAGCGGTCTTCAACAAACACATCAATAAAAATCTCCATACTTGATTTAAACGAACGAGAAACCTTCGCGCGAAGCGTAACTATATCTCCCAGTTTTATAGGCTCTTTAAACGAAACGTTGTTTACAGATGCGGTAACGCTTACCCGTTTGCAAAGACGGTGTGCGGCAATGGCGGCAATCACATCCATCCAATGTAAAAGCTTACCTCCCATTAAATTACCAAGCGTATTAGTGTCGTTTGGAAGAACAATTTCTGTGTTAATGGCTAGCGTTGACTCTGGTGTGCGTTTGTCTGACATGGTGCAAAGATAAAGTGCCGAAAACCAAAATGGTTCACATTAGAGTAAGATGTAACTTTGCCCAACGGGTATGGATAGATTGAAAGACTTTCTGCAAGACGAGCTAATTACCATTGGCGACCATCACATTACAGTGTTTCAAATTGTGGTAGTGGTTATGGTTATTATTCTAACCGGAGCACTTACCAAGGTGGTTAAAAAGGTAATGGTTGACCGTGGTAATTTTTCTGAGCTAGAGCGCGGAAGAAGATTTTCGGTCTTTAAACTGTTTCAATATGTACTCTGGATATTGGTTTTTCTCCTCACCTTAGAAGGACTTGGTTTTCAGATTACGTTACTTCTTGCGGGTTCTGCCGCCTTATTGGTTGGTATTGGTCTTGGGTTGCAAGAGGTGTTTAAAGATTTTGTTAGCGGAATTATTTTGCTTTTCGATGGTACAATTCGGGTTTCTGATGTAATAGAAGTTGAGGGCGTAGTTGGCAGAGTGCAAGAGATTAGACTCCGTGCTTCAGAACTAGAAACGAGAGAAGGAATTGTGCTTATTATTCCAAATTCTAGATTCATTACTGGCAATGTTATAAACTGGACGCATAACCGAAAATTAACTCGGTTTACGGTTGTTGTTGGCGTTGCTTACGGTTCAGATATTGAGAAGGTAAGAGATGTACTTATACAGTGCGCCACCGAAAATGATGAGGTGGTAAAAACACCCGAGCCATTTGTGTTCTTTTCAGATTTTGCAGAATCGCAGCTAACATTTACACTTCAGTTTTATTCGCGCTCAATCTTCAAAATTGAGTTTGTGAAAAGCGATATCCGCTTTGCAATAGACAAGGCATTCCGAGAGAATGGAATTACTATTCCTTTTCCACAACGAGACGTGCACATCCATAAATAAGATGGATGTCTTTGCCGGAGATTTATAGCGGAGTTCTAGAAGCGCTGCAAATGCCATTCGGGTATTTTGTAGATACCGGCAAACGCGTTCACGTTCTCTACATTTTTACCTCATTAGTGCTTGCATTTTACGTTTATAAGAAGCTGCATATAAAAGGATCGTTTTTGGCTTATTTCTTTGATAAGGAAAGCTGGGTAAGCAAATCTGCGTTTGTTGATTATGGCCTCTTCTTTTTTAACGCTTTTGTAAAGGTTTTCTTAATTGGCCCGTACTTGGTTTTTGGCATTTATCTTTCCTACCAAGTAGAGGGTTTATTGCCTGATGTAATTGGTTATCCCACTTCATCGCTAGGGCCAACTTCTACCTTGGTGCTTTACACCATTGCACTTACGCTGCTCAGCGATTTTGCAACCTACATAGTTCACTTTCTATTCCATAAAATTCCAGTGTTTTGGGAGTTTCATAAGATTCACCATTCTGCCACATTCATGAATCCTATAACCCAATACAGGATTCATCCCGTGGAGCTTGTAGTGAATAATGCCAAAGGAATTCTTGTGCTTGGTTTGGTAACTGGTGTGTTCAGGCATTTTTCTGCCAACCCAATTAACGAAGTAGAAATAATTGGCGCCAACATTTTCAGTTTTGCGTTTTTGTTGTTTGGTGCCAATCTGCGGCATTCTCGTATTCCGCTTAAGTATTTTGGATGGTTGGAATACATATTCATCAGTCCGTACCAGCATCAAATTCACCATAGCAACAAAGAGGAGCATTTCGATAAAAACATGGGCTCTAAACTGGCCATTTGGGATTGGATGTTTGGCACATTAATCAGATCAGAATCTGTTAAGTCTATGCAGTTTGGTATTGGCAAAACTGAAGAAATCAGGTACAACTCACTGCTTAAAAACCTTTATATGCCATTTAGAAACTTGTGGTTAATGCTAATGCCAAAGAAGCGGAGGTAAAAGGCTGAGGGTAACAAAATTGTACGACTTTCGTTGTAACCATCGACCTAAAACCTATTACCGTGAATCGTCTGATTCTTCTTTTTGTCATTTTCTTGTTGCCTAGCCTAAGCTTTGCGCAAAAGAAATGGACCCTCAAAGACCGATGGAGAAACTCCGTTGGTGCATCTTTTCATTTGTTGCATGTTGGCGAGAATGTTAGTCCAGCGTTTGGTGTGTTTTACAACCCACAGATTAACATCATTAACAACTATGCAGATTTCTCTCTGGCGGCTACAATGCCAATTTCGTTAGGCGTACATATTAAAGATAGCTGGATAGAGAAAACGTTTTTCTATGGTCAAATTCCGGCTGTATTAGAAGCCAGTATTGGCCATTACGCTACGCGCGATTTTCGTTCTAAAATTGGAATGGCATTCGGAGCTGGGTACGGAGCTCAAATTGCAGGAACAGATATTGGGTCTGGTTTTGTGGCTACAGCTGCGGCAAGAACATGGTTTTTCAAAGGCAGCCTCACCATTAGATATATGTTTATGCTCAACATTCAGGGCAACGGTTATAACGCACATACTATTGGAGTTGCTGTTAACATGGGCAACTACTTTAATAAGTTGCGGAACACAAACAAGATCAGCAAGTTTCACAACTTCAAATAATATTGTCAGAACGGAGGCAATCTCAATAAATCAGTTGCCTACATTTGTTGAACCTGTAAACTAGCAGCATGACAAGAATTTTTACGCTTCTATTACTTCTAGCAACCGTTGTACAATCTGCTCAAGCAGGAGGTCCTTGGCCACGAAAAAAGAACAAAGGTTACGCTCAGGTTAACTTCACATATCTCGGTTATTCTAAGTTTTATAATCAAGATGGAGATGTGGTTAACATGCGCAGAAATGTAACCGACTTCACATCACAAGCCTACATAGATTTTGGCCTTACAGATAGACTTACAATGGTGGCTCAGTTGCCATTTAAGTACGTTTCTACCTCAGAAAACATTGCCAATTCAGATACGGTAAGTTTTACAGATACAGTTCCTAACGGAAGCCTCTTTGGTTTAAATACCGTTTTGCTCGGGTTTAAATACACCATTATTAATAAGAAGATAAAGTTTGCGGTAGGATTAAACGGAGAAGCCAACGTAGCTAAGTACGATTCTATTTCTACGCTTAGAACAGGTCCAAGCACGTTTGTGGTTCATCCATACTTAAGTGTGGGAGGTTCTTTTTATAAGGATAAGTTTTATTCCCTTTTGGATGTTGGTTACAGAGTTCGCCTACAGGATTATAGCGATGAAGTTGACTTCAATTTTGAGCTAGGATTTAGCTGGAATTTCAAGACCTACTTTATTGCCAACGTAGCAGGAAGGTTTTCTGTGAGAGATGGTAGTTATGACAATAACGTAACGCCACTTCATCCAAACGGTAGAGATTTACACACGTCATTAAATCCAAACAACCAAGAATATATTGGCTACGGATTAAAGTTCATTCAGAAGTTTAAGAATGGCATTCACGTCAATGCAGGTGTTTATCTTGGAAGTGGTAAAATGGTTGCCGCAGTTCCGAGTTACAACCTAGGTGTTGCTTACGAATGGTAGGAACAGGTAACATACCTGCTTTGCAACAGCTAAACATCGAAACCTTGAACAGGCTTCGGGATTTAGTGAGTGCAATAGACCAGAGTTTATACACGCATGTAAATACCAAAGGCCGCGCATCTGTTGGTCAGCACGTTAGGCATACAATTGAGTTCTACCAACGTTTGTTTAAGGGAGATGATGAAATCAACTACGATAAACGTGAAAGAGATATTCTAATCGAGTCTTCCATGAGTCATGCAACCGTGGTTATTGACTCAATTATTAGAAGCATTGAAGACGTCTCAAAAGACTATTCACTGGTTTTAAAAGCGGAGTTTCCATCGGTTTCTTCGGAGCCAATTGCAGTCAATTCTTCTCTTTCTAGGGAGTTGCTTTACGTTTTGGAGCACGCTATTCACCACATGGCGCTTATCAGAATTCTCATTAAGGATGAGGAGCCAAATTTCGAATTACCGGAATCTTTTGGAGTGGCATATTCTACGCTGGCTTATATTTCAGGTGAGTCCAGGGGCTAAATTATGAACCCAGTTTCTTATCCTATACGCTTGCACATTAGGTTGCAACGCTTAGTGCGTTGGGAGTTTTGGCCTTGGAGGATAGTCTATTTACCAGTTGCAGTTTATTGGTTTTTCCTTGCGATAAAAGCGCGTGGCTGGGTGTTTTTTAGCGCGGCAAACCCATGCATGAAATTTGGCGGATTGGTTGGGTATTCCAAATCGGAAGTTGATAAACTGATTCCGTCTGAGCACAGGTTGAAAACTGTTTTTAAGGAGGATTCCGATTCTGTGGATGAAGTCATTCTGAAGATGGATGAGGAGGGAATTGCATTTCCTGCAATTGTAAAACCAGACCAAGGAGAACGAGGACGAGGTGTTGCTATAGTGCAAAATGAAGCTGAGCTAAAATCGGTTTTGTCGAAATCTTCTGAACGAATTTTGATTCAAGAATACGCCAAACATAACATGGAGTTGGGCGTAATGTACAGCAGACATCCGCAAGAAACTCAAGGAAAGATTACATCAATAGTTGTAAAGGATTTCCCGAAGGTTCTTGGCGATGGAAACTCAACATTGCTTGATTTAATTCTGAAAGAACCGAGAGCAAGATTGAGCTTCAAAGTTCATCTCAAGAAGTTTGGAAATAAGATTTCTGAGGTGCCGAGGAAAGGAGAAGAGATTCAAATTGTTACGATTGGAAACCATATGCGTGGCACTACCTTTTTTAATGGTAATCATATTATTACGGAAGAATTGGAGCTGGTTTTTGACAAACTCGCTAAGCAAATTGATGGTTTTTACATTGGACGATTCGACTTAAAAACTGATTCGGTTGATGAACTATTGAAAGGCAATTTTAAGGTAATTGAACTCAACGGTGTAAACTCGGAACCCTGCCATATTTTTCATCCAGGCAGGTCCATTTTTCTCGCTTGGCGCGATTTGTTTCAACATTGGAAACGCATTGCAGATATCAGCATTGCAAATCATGCTAGTGGAACTGAGTATGCTTCTTATTCGGAGATTAGGGCAGAAATCAAACGGCACAAAGCCGAGCTTCGGAATTCTGATTAATACTTTTACGCAATGGAGTTTCTCGCAGATATCGATTTTAATATTAGGTACATCCTAGCCCTGCACATCATATTTGTGGTGTCTTGGTTTGCTGGGTTATTCTACATTATTCGGTTGTTCATTTATCATGCTGAGGCAAGAACAAAAGAAGACCCAGAAAAGAGCATCCTTCAGAAGCAATACAAGTTGATGGAGTGGAGGTTGTGGTACATCATAACTTGGCCAGCTTCAATTCTCACCTTAGTCTTTGGAACATGGATGATTGTTTACACTCCAGGTTATTTATCAATGCCTTGGATGCATGTTAAGCTAAGCATGGTTGGAGGTCTTTACTTCTACCAGCTTTATTGCCATAAGATTTTCAGAAAGTTTCAAAATGATGAAGAGGCTTGGGGCTCTTTTAAGCTTCGCATTTGGAACGAAGTAGCAACGCTTTTTCTATTCGCCATTGTGTTTGTCGTAGTACTGAAAAACGCTGTTTCATGGATTGTTGGTCTTGGAAGCCTAATTATGCTGGCAATAGTAATGATGGGAGCCATCAAGCTTTACCGAAAGTCAAGAATAAAAAACGGAGAATGAAACCTGTTAGGTTTCCAAAACCTAATAGGTTTAATCGTTAGAAACAATTCGCGCTTCCTTGTTTGAAAGGCTTACAGACGACAACATTTTCTGCGCGTCTTCAATTGAATTATACGTTCCGTAAGCCACTAAATGCTTGCTGTTTTCGGTTCCGGCATATTCGGCACCAAAACCGCGCTTTATCATTTTGGCAACGTAATCTGCCGCATCAGACTTAGAAGAAAACGTGGCCGCAATTACTTGGTACGAACTAGCTTCTTTAGGTAACTCAGCAATTGGCTCATTGTGGATGATGGCAACTTCCTCAGAAGGAATTGCATCCGTTTTAACCACAATTGGGTTTGCTGTATTCTTGGTTAAATACAGGTTCAAATACTCCTTCTGGAATTTATCTGAAAGCGCATCTTCTTTTTCAAACCCTTGGGCTAACCAAGCATCGTTAAAAGAGCGCGGAGAATAAACTGCGTTTGAGTTTGTAGCAAACGGATTCATCTGATGAACCAACGTTTTCCCATTCGAAAGCAAATCTGTATTGATTGGTGTCCAGATTAGGAGACCAGCAAAAACAGCCGCGGCCGCATAGCTCGCAACCTTCTTAAGAGGAATGGTTCTGATGGTCTTGATAACAGGGCCGTCAACCGCAACTAATTCCCTTGCCTTATCAACATTATCCTTCTCAACAGGGCGAAGTGCAACAGGTTTTAAGCCGAAGAATTCATCCTGAATTTCAGCAACATCAACTGCATGAAATTCAATAACTCCATCAACACTTTTCTTAAGCTGACCTAGACCTTCCCAAGAAACGGTTTCGGTATTGTCTAATCTGAACTTGAGTTCCGAAATGGCATCCGTAAGCCACATGTCCGCTTCTGCGTAAGTGATGTCGCTATCAGCAGAAACAGATGCAACTAAAAGACCATCGTTATGCACCAATCGAGCATTAAAAACAACTGTGTTTTTAGGTGGATGAATTCGATTTCTCAGTTCATCCAACTGTGCACCAACATGGTCTTTTACAAACCCACCAAACCCTGGAAGAACCGCCAACGGTTGTTCATTCAGTTGCTTGCTTACAATATGTCCGAGTTCGTTTGAAATCATGGTAATGGAACGCACCAAAGTACGGGAAAATTATAGGTTTTTCAGCTTTAAAAGCGCTTCTAAATCTTCGGGTGTATCTACCGAATTGCTTTCGTGTTCTGTTTCAGCGAGTTGTATCTCAAATCCATTGTCTAACCAACGTAATTGTTCCAGCTTTTCGTCCAATTCTCTTTGCGATTGAGGCAGTTGGGAGATCGTTTTAAGCGTATCCACGCGGTACGCGTAAATGCCAATGTGCTTGTAGGATTCTTCCAGAGAAGAAAAAGCCTTTCGACTGAAGTCCAAGGCTTCGTTTGAATTGGACCTTTTGACCTTGACAACGGTGTTGTTGTGTAAGTCCACTTCTAACTCAATCTTTTTGCAAAGTGTAGCAATATTGGTTTTCAGATCTTCGAAACAAGCGGCAAGCTGATCAATTTGCTCCGGTTCAATAAAAGGTTCATCACCTTGAATGTTAATCACCACATCAACGCCATCAAGGTTTGAAACTACTTCTGCACAGCGGTCGGTTCCTGATTCGTGTTTGCCAGAAGTGAGAACGACTTTCCCACCAAACGATTGAACATGTTTGAAAATGCGTTGATCATCGGTAGCCACAATCACATCCGATAATGAAGAAGCTTTAGACGCTTGTTCGTACACACGTTGAATCATGCTTTTTCCAGCAATATCAACCAATGGTTTTCCTGGAAACCGACTGGAAGCGTAACGAGAAGGGATGATGCCAACGATTTTGGTCATGGAGCAAATGTAACGCTAACTAAACACGTCATTGCGAACTCTTCGACTTGACTCAGAATAAACTCCGTGAAGCAATCTCACGCAGATTGTTTCGTCATTCTTCCTCGCAAT